>JASJAL010000218.1 GCA_030067055.1 Kiloniellales bacterium
GGGTCTCCTCCAATGAACAAACAAGCGCGATCAGCGCGGTTTGGTGTAGTTTGTCTACACGCGGATATTGAACTTCAAATGTTAAGAATAGGTAACGCGCCTCACAAAAATGCCACATCAAACTATAAAAAATATATACAGCGTTTTATTTATTTGTATTTACTACAAGATTAACCATTGAAGCCCAAGTAATCCCTCACGTTGACGCGATCCGTGTCGCGACAGCCGAAAGCTTGTAGCTGTCGCCGACGGCTGTTACACCCTCGGCGCTTCTGCCGCTTCCGGCGACCCTGAACACGGAGATCAGAGAAATGGCGCAATTCGACGACTACAAGGTGGCCGATATCGGCCTCGCCGACTGGGGCCGCCGAGAGATCGCGATCGCGGAGACCGAGATGCCAGGCCTCATGGCACTGCGCGAGGAATTCGGCAAGGCGAAGCCGCTCGAGGGCGCCCGGATCACCGGCTGCCTCCACATGACCATCCAGACCGCCGTCCTGATCGAGACCCTGCGCGCCCTGGGCGCCGAGATCCGCTGGTCCTCCTGCAACATCTTCTCGACCCAGGATCACGCGGCGGCGGCGATCGCTGCCAGCGGGGTCCCGGTCTTCGCCTGGAAGGGCGAGACCGAAGAGGAATACTGGTGGTGCATCGAACAGACGATCGAGGGACCGAACGGCTGGCGGCCGAACATGCTGCTGGACGACGGCGGCGATTTGACCGTGGTCATGCATGAGAAGTATCCGGAGGTCCTGGCCGAGGTTCGGGGCGTTTCGGAGGAAACCACGACCGGGGTCCACCGCCTCTACGAGATGGCCAAGGCCGGCAAGCTGGCGGTCCCGGCCTTCAACGTGAACGACTCGGTGACCAAGTCGAAGTTCGACAACATCTACGGCTGCCGGGAATCCCTGGTCGACGGTATCCGCCGGGCGACCGACGTGATGATGGCCGGCAAGGTCGCGGTGGTCTGCGGCTACGGCGACGTCGGCAAGGGCTCGGTTCGCTCTTTGGCCGGCGCCGGCGCCCGGGTCATGGTCACCGAGATCGATCCGATCTGCGCCCTGCAGGCGGCGATGGACGGTTATCAGGTCGTGACCCTCGACGAGGCGGCGCCGCAGGGCGACATCTTCGTCTCGGCGACCGGCAACGCCGACGTCATCACCGTCGACCACCTGCGCGCCATGAAGGACCGGGCGATCGTCTGCAACATCGGCCACTTCGACAACGAGATCCAGGTCGAGGCACTGCGCAACATGAAGTGGCACAACATCAAGCCGCAGGTCGACGAGGTCGAGTTCCCGGACGGCAAGCGGATCATCTTGCTGGCCGAGGGCCGCCTGGTGAACCTCGGCTGCGCGACCGGGCATCCCAGCTTCGTGATGAGCGCCTCCTTCACCAACCAGGTGCTGGCGCAAATCGAGCTCTGGACCAACCCGGAGAACTACGACAAGCAGGTCTACGTCCTGCCGCGCCATCTCGACGAGAAGGTCGCGGCGCTGCACCTCGAGAAGGTCGGCGCCAAGCTGACCAAGCTGAGCCAGGCCCAGGCGGACTACATCGGCGTGCCGGTCGATGGGCCCTTCAAGTCCGATGCCTATCGCTATTGAGGCGGCCCAGGCGGCGGTCCATCCCCGGTCCAGGCTGTCTTGTGAGGGCCTGACAAAGGAACTAAAATTTAGGATATTTCGGGCCTTCTAGGTAGTTCGACCTTGGCGGCACCCCAGCGAATGTGCTTGCGGCGGTTTAACCCGATCGATCGTCGGGGCCGGCAAGGCAGCCTTTAACGGCAAGGGGCATCTCGCTCGTGCTGTCCACTGCTCTGATCGCGCTTCTGGTCGCCGCCGGTGCCTGCCTGTACCTCGGTCGCCGTCTGGCGAGCCTTCAGGCAGAGACCTCCGCGATCAGGCGTCGGGCGGCTCTGGCCGAAGCCCGCTTCGCGGCGGCGACGCTCGGCAGCTTCGATCTCTCCGACAAGACCGCGGGGGCCTCGCCGGGCTTGGTCACCGGCCTCGGTCTGGAGGGGGCGATGGCAGGCGACCCGGCGCCAGGCAGTCTGGAGGCCGTTCTGGCGTTCTTCGCGGAGTCCGATCGGCAATCATTGACCGAAGCGATCGAGACCCTGGAGCGCGAGGGCGAGGGGTTTCGCCTGGTCCTCAAGCCGAAGCACGGTCCGGCCGCCGTCTCGGTTTCCGGCGCCCGGCTCGACGGACCGGACGGCGCTGCGGACCGTTCCGCCTTTCTCTGGTTTCAGGACCTAGGAGAAGAGGTGACCCGCTTCGAGCGGGCTGAGGCCGAGCGCTCGTTGCGCGAGGCGTTGCTCGATGCCTTACCGATCCCGGTCTGGCTGCGGGACCACTCCCTCAAGCTCAGCTACTGCAATGCCGCCTACGCCGGTGCGGTCGACCGCGAGCGTGAGACCGCGGTCGCCGACAGCGTCGAGCTGCTTGATCAGGCACAGGGCGAGCCGGGCCAGGACCTGGCTCGCAAGGCGCGCGAGGCGGGAGCCGCGGTGACCGCGTCGCACCATGCGGTCATCGGGGGCGCGCGACGCTGGATGGCTGTTGAAGAGCGACCCTTTGGGCACGACGGCCTTCTCGGATTGGCCATCGACCGGACCGATGCCGAGGAGCTCAAGTCCGAGGTCAGCCGCCACATCGACGCCCATTCCGAGGTGCTCGACAATCTGGCGAGCGGAATCGCGATCTTCGGTCAGGACATGCGGCTCAAGTTCTACAACGGCGCCTACGCCCGAATGTTCCACCTGGACGAGGACTTCCTGGCGACCGAGCCCCATCTCAACGATGTTCACGAGGCGCTGCGGGAGCGGCGGCAGATTCCCGAGTCCGCAGACTTTCCGAAGTTCAAGAAGGAACGTCTGCGTGCCTTTCAGACCCTGATCGCTCCGCTGGAAGAGCTGCAGCACCTGCCGGACGGCAGCACGATCCGCACGGTCGTGGCGCCGCATCCCTTCGGCGGTGTGCTCTCCATCTGCGAGGATGTGACCGACCGCCTGGCATTGGAGCGCTCCTACAACACCCTGATCGCGGTGCGCCAGGAGACCCTAGACAACCTTTTCGAAGGGGTCGCGGTCTTCGGTAGCGACGGCCGACTTAAGCTGCACAATCCGGCCTACGCCCGGATCTGGGAGCTGCCGGCCGAGAGCCTCCAGAACGAGCCCCACGTCCGCGACCTGCTGCCGCAGTTGCGCCGCTTCTACCCGATCAAGGACAAGTCCTGGCCCGAGACGGCAGAACGCATGGCGGTCCAGGTCACCGAGGCCGAGCCGCGCAGCGGCCGCTTCGAACGCAGCGACGGCATGGTGCTTGAATGGTCCCAGGTGCCTTTGCCCGACGGGGCCAGCCTCTTCACCTACTTCGACGTCACCGATTCGACCCGGGTCGAACGCGCCCTGCGTGAACGCGCGGAGGCCCTGGAGACCACCGACCGCCTGAAGTCCGAGTTCATCGCCAACGTCTCCTACGAGCTGCGTACGCCGCTCAACGCGATCATCGGCTTCGCCGAAATCCTCGAGAAGCAGCTCTTCGGCGAGCTGAATGACCGCCAGCTGGAGTACGCCCGGGCAATTGTCGAGTCTTCGGAGCGGCTGATCAGCCTGATCAACGACATCCTCGATCTGGCCACCATCGAGGCCGGTTATCTGCAGCTCGAGCTGGAATCGATCGACATCCGCGAGCTGCTCAACAGCATCTTCACCCTCGGCCACGAGCGGGCCCGCAGCCGCGGCCTCGAGCTGGCCCTCGACTGCGAGGAGGATGTCGGCGCGGTGGTCGCCGATCCGCGGCGGCTCAAGCAGGCGCTCTTCAACTTGCTGTCGAACGCCTTCAAGTTCACCCCGGAGGGCGGTAGCGTCACGGTCTCCGCGGTCCGCCAGAACGGCGAGTTGCTGCTCTCGGTCGCAGATACCGGCGTTGGCATCCCGGTCGAGGAGCACGGCCGGGTCTTGGACAAGTTCATCCGCGGGCCCGGCAACCCGCGCCAGGCCGGCGCCGGCCTGGGTTTGTCTTTGGTTCGCAGCTTGGTCGAGCTGCACGGCGGACGGATCGAGCTGGCGTCCGAACTCGACCGCGGCACCAAGGTGACCTGCCGGATCCCCCTCGAGCCGCCGCTGCCTGCCGTGGAGGCGCCGGCCGACGCCCGTCAGGCCTGACCGGGCACGCCCTTGGTGGTCGAGTATTCCCAATGCAGGGTCTCGTCCGGACGAACCCGGGCATGGATCGCGTGCGCCGCCATGGCGGCCTCCGAGAAGCCGCAGAGGATCAGCTTCAGCTTGCCCGGATAGCTGTTGATGTCGCCGATCGCGTAGATGCCCTCGGCGCTGGTCATGCAGGTCTCCGGATCGACCGCGATCTGGCCGCGGTCCAGGTCCAGGCCCCAGGCCGCGATCGGGCCGAGGTTCATCGACAGGCCGAAGAAGGGCAGAAGGACGTCAGCCTCCAGGCGGCGCTCTTCGCCTGACATCTTGCGCACCACGACGGCCTCCAGCTGGCCATCGCGGCCCTCCAGGCCATGCAGTTGATAGGGCACGACCAGTCGCACGACGTCGCCGGCACTGGCCAGCTCCTGCAGGCGGGCGACGTTCTCGGGGGCGCCGCGGAACTTGGCGCGCCGGTGCACGACGTGGATCTGCGCCGCCAGCTCGGCCAGGGACAGGGTCCAGTCCAGCGCCGAATCGCCGCCGCCGGCGATGACGATGCGCTTGCCGCGGAGGTCCTCGCGCCGGCGGACCATGTAGAACACGCTCTTGCCCTCGTAGTCGCGGATCCCTTCAAGCGGCGGCCGGTTCGGTCCGAAGGCACCTCCGCCGGCTGCGATCACGACCGCCTTGGCATCGAGTCGGAGCCCACCGTCGGTCTCGAGCGACCAGCGGTCCCCGGCGGCCGGTTCTATGCGCTCGACCCTTTGGCCCAGGTGATAGACCGGCTCGAAGGGCGCGGCCTGCTCGCCCAGCCGCTCGACCAGCTCCGAGGCCTGGATTCTCGGATAGCCGGGGATGTCGTAGATCGGCTTCTCGGGGTAGAGCGCGGCGCATTGGCCCCCGAGGGAGTCCAACGCGTCGATCACATGGCAGCGGATCTTCAGCATGCCCAGCTCGAAGACCGCGAAGAGGCCGACCGGGCCGGCACCGATGATCGCGACGTCGGTGCTTGCAGTGGTCTTCGCTTTCGTCGTCTGGGCCTTGGATTCGCCGAGGGATTCTGGCATCGGTGCGGTTCGGATCGTGGTCGGGGACGGTCGAGTTCCGGATCGCCTGAAGGCGCCCTACGATGGCCGCCGGCCTCTGCCTTGGCAAGTCTTGCATCCGCGCCGGATCGCTCCATCGTGGCTTCCGACGTTGCCCGACTCGGGACCGCCCGGTAAGAAGAGCGCGTCATGGCCCTCGCCCTCCGAACCGCACCAAAGCGGCAGTTTCACCTAGACGACCAGGCCGCCACCGTGGCCCTGGCGCGGCGCCTCGCGTGCCTGCTGCGCCCCGGTGACCTGGTGGCGCTCTGGGGCGATCTGGGCAGCGGCAAGACCAGCTTCGCGCGGGCGCTGATCACCGCTCTGCCGACCGCCGATCCCGACGCCGAAGCCGAGGAGGTGCCGAGCCCGACCTTCACCCTGGTGCAAATCTACGAGCGGCTCCCGGCGCCGGTCTGGCACTTCGACCTCTACCGTATCAGGGACCCGGAGGAGGTCCTGGAGCTGGGCTTCGAACAGGCCCTGGCCGAGGCCGTCAGCCTGGTCGAATGGCCCGAGCGGCTCGGATGCCTGCTGCCGGAGGACCGTCTCGACCTGCGCCTCGATTTCGGGTCCGAACCGGAGGCCCGCTCCGCGGTGCTCGAGGGTCACGGTAGCTGGGCCGAGCGGCTGGCCGAGCTCGATCTCGATGGAGAGCCCGAGACTTGAGCGCGCGCGACGACGTCATCCAGGCTTTTCTGGAGGCCCAGGGCTGGGGCGCCGCGGAGCGGCGGATCCTGGCCGCCGACGCCTCCTTCCGCCGCTATCTGCGGCTCCGGCGAGATGGCGAGCAGGCCGTCCTGATGGATGCGCCGCCGCCGGAGGACGTGCGGCCCTTCGAGCGGGTGTCGGCTCTGCTGTTGCGCCTCGGCCTTTCCGCGCCGCGTCCGCTGGCGGTCGACGAGGACGCCGGCTTGATGCTGTTGGAGGATCTTGGCGATTCGACCTTCACCCGGGTCCTGGCCCGGGGCGACGACGAAGCCGCGCTTTACCGCCTGGCGGTCGATACCCTGGTCGCTCTGCACCGGGGCTGGTCGCCGGATCTGCCGGGCGCCGCCGAAGTGCCAGCCTACGATGATACGCGCCTGCTCGACGAGGCGCTGCTGCTGACCGACTGGTTTCTACCGGCCTTGCGCGGCGCACCGACGCCGGCGCCGCTGCGCGATTCCTACATCGAGGCCTGGCGCGCGGTCTTCCCGGTGGCCAGGGCCCTGCCGGAGACCCTGGTCCTGCGCGACTACCATGTCGACAACCTCATGGTCCTGGAGGGCCGCCCCGGGGTCGCCGCCTGCGGCCTGCTGGACTTTCAGGACGCGGTGCGCGGCTCGCCGGCCTACGACCTGGTCTCTTTGCTGGAGGACGCCCGCCGCGACATCGCGCCGGATCTGGTGGAGGAGATGTTCGAGCGCTATTGCGCCGCCTTCGATTCGCTCGACGGCGATCAGCTGTGCGCCGCGATGAGCGTTCTCGGGGCTCAGCGCAATGCCAAGATCATCGGCATCTTCACCCGCCTGGACCGCCGCGACCACAAGCCGGACTACCTGAAGCACATCCCGCGGGTCTGGCGCCTCCTGCAGGGCGACCTGGCCCATCCCGCCCTGGCGCCGGTGCGGGCCTGGTTCGACCGCGAGATCCCGGCGGCAGAGCGGATCGCGCCGCCGCGAGAGACCGTGGCATGAGCCGGCGTCGCCGCGGCCCGAAGGTGGCCATGGTTCTCGCCGCCGGCTTCGGCAAGCGGATGCGGCCGATCACCGAGAGCCTGCCCAAGCCCCTGGTCCAGGTGAACGGCGAGGCCTTGCTCGACCGCATCCTCGACCGTCTGGCCGAAGCCGGGGTCAGGAAGGCGGTGGTTAACCTGCACCACCTCGGCGAGGCGATCGAGACGCACTTGGCGGCGCGCAAAGCGCCGGAGATCGTCTTCTCGCCCGAGGCCGAGATCCTGGAGACCGGCGGCGGGGTCAAGAAGGCGCTGTCCCAGCTCGGCAAGGAGCCCTTCTTCGTCGTCAACGGCGACGTTCTCTGGCTCGACGGTCGAAGCTCGGCGCTGCGGCGTCTGGCCGAGGCCTGGGACGGCCGCAAGATGGACTGCCTTCTGCTGCTGCACCAGTGCGTCTTCGCCTACGGCTACGACGGCCTGGGCGACTTCTTCCTGAACCCCGCAGGGGTTGTCCGGCGGCGGCGCGAGCGCGAGGTCGCCCCCTTCGTCTTCGGCGGCATGCAGATCATCGATCCCAAGCTCTTCGACGCCATGCCGGACGGCCCCTTCTCGCTGAACCGGATCTACGATCTGGCGGCCGAGCGGCGCCGGCTCCACGGTATCTGCCACGACGGCGAGTGGTTCCACGTCGGGACGCCCGAGGATCTCAAGTTTGCCGAGGACGCCATGCATCACATGAGCGTCCCGGCAATCCACCGATGAACCGCGGGGCGACCGCGGTCAGCTCGATTGCCGCCGGCGTCTCCTTCGTCGACGCCCTGGCCGCCGGTCTGCTGGCCCGCCACGGCGACGACCCGCTGGGGCTGGCCGACGTCACCCTGCTGCTGCCGACCCGGCGGGCCTGCCGGGCCATCCAGGATGCCTTCCTGAGGGCCTCCGGTGGCCGCCCGCTGGTCTTGCCGCGCTGCCTGCCCCTGGGCGACCTCGATCCCGAGGAGCTCGTCCTGGCCGAGGGAGAGGGCCTGGGAGGGGCCCTAGATCCCGATCTGCCGCCGGCGATTCCGCCGCTGCGACGCGACCTGCTGCTGTCCCGCCTGATCCTGAAGCTGGGCGCCACGGCCGCGGGCCCGGGTGGCCCCTTGAACGAGGAGCAGGCATTGCGGCTGGCCCAAGAGCTGGGCCGCTTCCTCGATCAGGTCGAGACCGAGGGCCTGGACCTGAAGCGGCTGCGCGAGCTGGTGCCCGAGGCCTACGCCGACCACTGGCAGATCACCCTGCGCTTCCTCGGGATCCTGGAGGAAGCCTGGCCGGAGATCCTGGCGGCGGAAGGGGCGATCGGCGGTGCCGAGCGCCGCCGCCGGCTGCTCGAGGCCCAGGCGGCGCTCTGGGAACGGGATCCGCCGGACCGGCCGGTCATCGCCGCCGGCTCCACCGGCAGCATCCCGGCGACCGCGGCGCTGCTGGCCACGGTCGCCCGCCTGCCTCGGGGCGAGGTCGTGCTGCCGGGCCTGGACCGGGAGGCGGAACCCGACACCTGGGCGCTGATCCGCGACGACCCGGCCCATCCCCAGCACGGCCTGGCCCGTCTGCTGGATCGTCTCGGGGTCGAGCGCAACCAGGTGGCCGATTGGCCGGCCGAGGTCGCCGCGGGTCTCGAGGCGCGCCGGCGCCTGGCGGCCTGGGCGCTGCGCCCGGCACCGGCGACCTCGGCCTGGCGGGACCTGGCGGCCGGCCTGCCCGAGGCCGAGCGGGACGCCGCCTTGGCCGGGGTCAATCGGATCGACTGTGCCGATCCGGGCGAGGAGGCGGCGGTGATCGCCCTGATCCTGCGCCAGGCCTTGGACATCAAAGGCCAGACCGCAGCCCTGGTGACTCCCGACCGAGACCTGGCGCGGCGGGTCGGCGCAGAGCTGCGGCGCTGGAAGATCCTGGTCGACGATTCGGCTGGCCGACCCCTGGCCGAGACCCCGCCGGGCGTGTTCCTGCGTCTGATAGCCGCCCTGGGCGCGGCGGAGCTGGCGCCGGTGCCCCTGCTGGCGGCGCTGAAGCATCCCCTGGCCGCCGGCGGCCAGGCGCCCGGCGCCTTTCGCGCCCGGGTCCGGGAGCTGGAGCGTGCGGTCCTGCGCGGTCCGCGACCGGGGCCGGGCTTCACCGGCCTGCGCCGGGCCTTGCGCTCTGCCGAGGGCGGGGCGGGCCTGTCAAACGTCCTCGCGGACCTTGAGGCACGCCTCAAGCCCTTGGCCAAGGTCTTCAATGGCCGGCGCCATCGGCTTTCGGAGCTGGTCGAGGCGCAAGTGGCTGCGGCCGAGGCCCTGGCGGCCGGCGAAGAGCTGGACGGCGCGGCGCGGCTCTGGACGGGCGAGGCCGGCGAGGCGGCCGCCGAGTTCCTCGCCGACCTGCTGGCGGCGGCCGACCACGGCGTGATCCTGGAGCCAGGCGGCTATCCGGGCTTTTTCGACAGCCTAATGGCCGGCCGGGTGGTCCGGCCACGCTACGGCCGGCACCCGCGACTGCACATCTGGGGGCCGCTGGAGGCCCGTCTCCAGCACGCTGACGTGGTGGTGCTCGGCGGGCTCAACGAGGGCACCTGGCCGGCCGAGGTCGAAGCCGGGCCTTGGCTCAGCCGGCCGATGCGGCGGGCCTTCGGCCTGCCGGCGCCGGAGCGGCGCATCGGCCTGGCGGCCCAGGACTTCGCTCAGGCCTTCACCGCGCCCAAGCTCTACCTGACCCGTGCGGAGCGGGTCGAGGGCACGCCGACCGTGCCGTCGCGCTGGTTGCTGCGTCTTGACGCCCTGCTCCAGAGCCTGGAGAGCCAGGAAGCCTGGCGGACCGAGGCGGCGGAGTGGCGGACCTGGGCCGAGGCGCTGGACCGGCCGGTGGCCCCGATCGCGGTCAAGCCACCGGCTCCCCGGCCGCCGCTGGCGGCGCGGCCGCGCAAGCTCTCGGTCACCCGGATCGAGATCTGGCGGCGCGACCCTTACGCCCTCTACGCTGCAGAGATCCTGCGGTTGAAGGCCTTGGAGCCGCTCGACGCCGATCCCGGCGCCGCGGAGCGGGGCATCCTCATCCACGAAGCCCTGGAGCGCTTTCTCAAGGCTTGGCCGACTGCCTTGCCCGACGACCCGGAGGCGGTCCTGCTCGGCTACGGTGCCGAGGTCTTCAAGGCGATCGAGGCCAAGCCGGGGGCCTTTGCCTTCTGGTGGCCGCGCTTCTGCCGGATCGCCCGCCATGTCGCCGAGAAAGAGGCGGAGCGCCGGGTCGGTCTGCGCCAGGCCCTCGCCGAGATCCGCGGCAGCCTGACCCTGGACGCGCCCGGCGGCCCCTTCGCCCTGACGGCCAAGGCGGACCGCATCGAAGCCTACGCGGATGGCCGGCTGGCGATCCTCGACTACAAGACCGGCGTGCTGCCGCTGGTGAAGGACGTGGAGGACGGTTATGCGCCGCAGCTGCCGCTGGAGGCGGCGATTGCCGCGGCGGGTGGTTTTCCGGGGCTGGCGGCGGCCGAAGCGAGCGAGTTGGCCTATTGGAAGCTGAGCGGCGGCGAGCCGGCCGGACTGATCCGGCCGGTCCGGTCCGCGCCCGAGGCGCTGGCCGCGGCCGCGCTCGAAGGCCTCGCCAGCCTGATCGCCCGCTTCGACGATCCGGCCACCCCCTACCACGCGGTGCCGCGGCCGGAACGGGCGCCGGCCTTCTCCGACTACGCGCATTTGGCGCGGGTCAAGGAGTGGTCGGCCGGCGTCCTGGGGGAGGGCGCGGAATGAGCGGCGTGCCGGCCGAAACCGTGACGGCCCGCGCCACGGCGCTGCAGGCCCGCGCCGCCGATCCTGAGAGCTCGATCTGGGTCGCCGCCTCCGCCGGCACCGGCAAGACCAAGGTGCTGACCGACCGTGTGCTCAGCCTGATGCTGGCCGGCACGCCACCCGAGCGCCTGCTCTGCCTGACCTTCACCAAGGCCGCGGCGGCCGAGATGGCGACCCGTATCGCCGGCCGTCTGTCGGAATGGACCATCCTGGGCGAGGCGGCCTTGGGCGCGGCCCTGACCGGGCTGCTGCGCCGCGCGCCGGACGGCGACGAGACCGCCCTGGCGCGCCAGCTCTTCGCCCGGGTCCTCGACGCCGAGGGCGGCCTCAAGATCCAGACCATCCACGCCTTCTGCCAGTCGCTGCTCGGTCGCTTCCCCTTGGAAAGCCGGGTCGCACCGCATTTCCAGGTGCTCGACGAGCGCTCCGCCGCCGAGTTGCTGGCGGCGGCCAGGGAGGCAGTCCTGGCGCGCAGCGCCGTAGAGCCGGGTGGGGGGATCGCCGAGGCCATGGAGAGGCTTGCCGGCCTGCTCGATGAGACCCGCTTTACCGAGGTGCTGGCCGAGCTGACCCGGGAGCGGGGACGTTTCGCCCGACAGGTCGAGCGCCTCGGGCTGGCCGGTCTGGTGGCGGCCGTCAACGCCCGGCTCGGCATCGGCCGCGAGGAAACGCCAGAAGGGGTCCTGGCCGAGGCCACGGCGGATTCGGTCCTCGACCTGATGGGTCTGCAACTGGTCGTGACGGCGCTGGAGGCTGGCAGCCCCGCAGAGCGGACCAAGGCGGCCACTCTCAAGATCTGGCTGGCGCTGCCCGAGCCGGCACGCGCCGAGGCCTTCGACGACTACGCGGCACTCTTCCTGACCAAGGAGGGCGAACTGCGGCAACGCCTCTTGACCAAGGGTGCGCAGGCCGCGGTACCGGGCGCGGAGGCGATCATGGCCGCTGAGGGGGGGCGCCTGCAGGCCGTGCTCCTGCGGCGCAACAAGGTGGTAACCTCTCGCGCTACCCAGGCGCTGGCGACCCTGGGGGCGGCGGTCTTGGAGCGGTACGAGCACCACAAGGCCTGGGGCGCCTTCCTCGACTACGACGATCTGATCCTGAAGACCCGGGACCTGCTGCAGACCCAGGGCATGGCCGGCTGGGTGCTTTTCAAGCTTGACGGCGGCCTCGACCACGTCCTGATCGACGAGGCCCAGGACACCAACCCGGAGCAATGGCAGATCGTCGAGGCCCTGACCCGTGAGTTCTTCGCCGGAGAGGGCGCGCGCGAGGGCCCGCGCACCGTGTTCGCGGTGGGCGACGCGAAGCAGTCGATCTTCGGCTTCCAGCGCGCCGAGCCCGAGGAGTTCCTGCGCCTACGCGCTGTGATGGCCGAGCGCACGACGGCTGCGGGCCAGGGCTGGGACGACGTCGATCTGGACGTGTCCTTCCGCTCGACCGAAACCGTGCTGGCGGCGGTCGATGCAGTTTTCGCCGGCGCCGCAGCGCGCGACGGTGTCTTGCCGGACGACCAGCCGCTACATCACGAGGCTAGCCGCCGTGGCCAGGCCGGGCGGGTCGAGCTCTGGCCGCCGGCACCCCTGGTCGAAAGCGATACCGAGGGGCCCTGGAGCGCGCCGCTGGAACGCCGTGGCACGACCCCGCCGCGGCTCCGTCTGGCCCGGCTCATCGCCAGCCGGATCCACTATTGGACGCTGGATCCCGAAGGTGCCGATGACCCGGAGTCGCAGCTGTCGTCCAAGGCTCGCCGGTTGCAGCCGGAGGACTTCTTGATCCTGGTCCGACGGCGCAACGAGTTCGTCGAGGAGGTGGTGCGGGAGCTCAAGCTGCTTGGAGTCCCGGTCGCCGGCGTCGACCGCATGGTCCTGACCGACCAGCTTGCGGTCATGGACCTGATCGTCCTGGGTCGCTTCCTGCTGATGCCGGAAGACGACCTGACCCTGGCGACGGTTCTCAAGGGGCCCTTCGTCGGTTTCGACGAAGAGCAACTCTTCGAGCTCGCCTACGACCGCCCTGGCACGCTCTGGCAGACGCTGCGGGACCGCCAGAGCGAGACGTTGCATGCCCGCATGGCCTGGGACCTGCTGTCCGAGTTGCTGGCCCAGGCCGATACCCTGCCGCCTTACGAGCTCTACGCCGACCTGCTCGGTCCGCGGCGCGGGCGGGAGAGCCTGCTGGCCCGCCTCGGCCGCGAGGCCGCCGATCCGATCGAGGAGTTCCTGGGGCTGGCTCTGGCCTACGAGCGAGAGCATCCGCCTTCCCTGGAGGGCTTTCTCCACTGGCTCGAGGCCGGCCGGCAGGAGGTCAAGCGCGACCTGGAGCACGGCAGCCGGGCGGTCCGGGTGATGACCGTGCACGGTGCCAAGGGCCTTCAGGCGCCGGTCGTCTTCCTGCCCGACACCCTGCAGTTGCCGCAGAGCAGCGACAGCCTGTTCTGGCTCGATGACGAAGAGGGGCTGCTGCTTTGGCCGCCGCGCCGGGCCTGGGACGACGAGGTCGCCGAGGCGGCCCGCGCCCGACAGCGCGAGGCTCAGCTTCAAGAATACCGCCGCCTGCTCTACGTCGCCATGACCCGGGCCGAGGACCGGCT
>JASJAL010000219.1 GCA_030067055.1 Kiloniellales bacterium
GCCGGCATCGTGGTCAACAACAACATCGTGCTGATCGACACCTTCGATCGGCTCAAGGAAAGTGCCCCCACCGGGCGCGAGGCGATCTTACAGACCGGCGCCCAGCGCCTGCGACCCGTCCTCTTGACCACGGTCACGACGATCCTGGGCCTGATGCCCATGGTTCTGGGAATGAACATCGACTTCATCGAGCGCGGGGTACAGATCGGCGCACCCTCCACCCAGTGGTGGCGCCAGCTCTCGACCGCGATCGTCTTTGGCCTCGGTTTTGCGACCCTCCTGACGCTCTTCGTCACGCCCTCCGCGCTGATGGTCCGCGAGAACCTACGGACCTGGCGCGACGGTCGGCGCCAGCGCGCAGCCGCAAAGGCGGACGCGCCCGAGGCCACGGCTCCGCATTTGCCGAAAGCCGCCGAGTAGATCCGAACTCCGGCGTTTTCCGATTAATCGTGGGCATCTTCGGCGCTCGCCGCCGCTTCGCTGCCGAGCGAGCGAGCTTCGGCGCGGCGGAAGCTGTGATAGGAGAAGAAGATCGATCCGAGGTAGATCACCCCGGTGCAGAGCAGGGTCAGCCAGAGGTTGGACAGTAGGAAGGCGGCGAAGGCGCCGAAGCCCAGCAGGGTCAGCCAGGCGTGGCGCATCGGCACCTTGACGCCCTTGAGCGAGAAGGTCGGCAGCCGGCTGACCATCAGGCCGCCAACCAGCATCGCCATCAGGGCGTTGACCCAGCCCGACGCAAAGAAGGCGGACTCGAACTCGAAGGTCACGACCAGCGGCAGCAGCAGCAGCAGACCGCCGGCCGGCGCCGGTACGCCGGTGAAGTACTGGTGCGACCAGGGCGGCGGGTCCTCCTCGTCCAGGCCCGCGTTGAAGCGCGCCAGGCGCAGGGCGCAGCAGATCGCGAAGACCAGTGCGACCGCCCAGCCGAAGCCGCGCAGGTCCTGCAGGGCCCAGAGGTAGACGATGATCGCCGGCGCCACGCCGAAGCTCACCACATCAGAGAGGGAGTCCAGTTCGGCGCCCATTTTGGTGGTGCTGCCGACCAGGCGGGCGATCCGCCCGTCCAGGCCGTCAAGCACGGCAGCCAGGATGATGGCGCCCACGGCCATCTGCCAGCGCCCCTCGAGGGCGAAGCGCATGCCGCTGATCCCGGAACAGAGCGCGAGCAAGGTGATGGCGTTGGGGATCAGCCGATAGATCGGCAGGACCCGCAGCCGGCGCCGCCGCGCCCCGCTCATCTAGCGGACCTCTCCGGGCCGCGGCCCTTCCTGGGTCGCGAGATCGGCCAGCACGGTCTCGCCGCCGATCATTCGCTGGCCGACCGCAACCAGGGGCGCCGTGCCGTCCGGCAGGTAGACGTCGGTCCGGCTGCCGAAGCGGATCAGGCCAAAGCGCTCGCCGGCGCGAACGTCCTGGCCCTCCTTCAGGTCGCAGATGATGCGACGGGCGATCAGGCCGGCGATCTGGACGAAGACGATGATCCGGCCGTCCGGGGTCTTCAGGCTGACGGACTGCCGCTCGTTGTGCTCCGAGGCCTTGTCGAGCGCCGCGTTGAAGAAGCGCCCCGGATGGTAGGCCGAGGCCACGACGCTGCCGTCGGCCGGCACCCGGTTGACGTGGACGTCCAGCACGCTGAGGAAAACGCTGATCCGGGTCAGGGGATGCGCCTCCAGCCCCAGCTCGGGCGGGGGTGGCGCGCGCTCGATGGCCGTGACCACGCCGTCCGCGGGGCTGACCACCAATCCCTGCCGCTGCGGCGTCACGCGTACGGGATCGCGGAAGAAATAGAGGCAGAACAGGATCAGGGCGATGCCGAGCCACAGCAGCAGCGACGAGATCAGGCCGAGAACCAGGGCGATCGCGACCGCAATACCGACAAATGGCCAGCCGGCAGGGTGTATCGGGGTGATGACGTATTTCAGCAAGTTCCGTTCCGAGCTGCTTCGAAGCGGCTGCCGTTCCGGCGGGATCCCCAGGGCAAGTCGCCTGGGCCAAGGCCTAGGACCACAAGGTTAAGCAATTCCAAACCTTGGGCGACGGCAGCGGTTTTACCGCTCCTTAAATCTGGACTGATACTCAGGCGGAGACAATCAGATTTCCTTCGATATCGAAAGCCCTTCGGCATGGATCAAGGTCGGAGCGAAACGACTCAGCGGCTCTTCGAGTCCGGCATTCCGACCATCGAGGCCCTGGCCCGGCGGAATCTGCCCCTGGAGTTCGGCGCGGTCGTCCTGGACGCGGAAGGCCGGGTGACGCCGCGGGACCCGGAAAAGCCGCTGCATTTTCGTTTCCACTATCTGGGCGTCCCCTTCGACGTCGAGATCTCGGGTGTGGAGAGCGCCGAGATCCGGCTCCTCTGCGACCTTGGAGAACTGCCCTACACCGCGGAGTCCGCCGTCGGCCGGCACTATGCCCAGCAACTCGTCCGCAGTGCCGCCGTACTGCCCCACGGCCGCATCTTCATCGACAGCCGACAGCACATCCGGCTCGAGGCCGCCTGCCCGCGCCCGAACCCCTCGACCCTCAGTCAGGTCTTTGCCGTGATCGCGGCGATGCTGCTGGAATCCCTGCCCTACCTGCGCTTCCTGACCGACGTGCTACCGCAGCGCTCCTACCGGACTCGGGTTCAGTAGCCTCGCCGAGAATCGGCAAGGCGATCCGGGCTCACGGCTATTCGCCGGTCGGAAGAACGAAGATCTGGCCCGGATAGATCAGGTCCGGATTGCGGATCTGGTCCTTGTTGGCCTCGAAGATCATCGTATAGCGATTGCCGGTCCCGTAGGCGCCACGGGCGATGCGCCACAGGCTGTTGCCGGGCTGGACGATAAAGAACTGATCCTCGGGCAGCCGGGCGAGCAGCTCCGAGCGCGACAGCGGCGTCTGCACCCGGGCGATCACCTTGCCCGTGGCATCGATCTGATCGATACGCAACTCGTGCAGCCCCGGCGCCAAGGCCTCCGGGCTGGTGATGCTCCAGCGCCCTTCCCCGCTGACCACCGTTCCGCCGAGCGGCCGGTTGTCCAGATAAGCGATGACCTGGCCGCCCGGGGTCGCCCGGCCACTGACGATGAGCCGGCCGGTGACGTCGTAGTCGATCGCCTCCAGGACCAGGTCGTTGACCGCGATGCCCTCGCCGCGCGGCGCCTGCAATACGGTGCTGGGACCCACGCCGCTCTTCGGGATCAGCACCGTCACCGGCGTCTGCGGCGGGCTGCCGTCCTGGGCGATCTGCGGTTCGGGCACGGCGATGACCACGACCTCCTCCGATTCGATGCGGATGCCGTCCTGGGTCTCGGCCCAGAGGCTGATCTCGTGGTTGCCCGGCGCCAGCGGAACCTCCGAGACGAAGGTCCACTCGCCGCGGCGGTTGCTCTTGGCCTGGCCGTAGGGCTGCCCGTTGTCGGTGATGGTGATGTCGCTGACCGGCGGCGCCCGTCCCGCCATCACCGCGTCGCCGTTCGGCTCGACCCGGACCACGTCGAAGCTCGGCGGGACCAGGCCGGTGACGGGGTCCCGGGGATCCGAATCGCTCGGCGGCAGCGCCGCGGTCTGCGCGTCACCGGCGGCTGGCGAGTCCTCGGCCTTCGGTGCCGGCGTTTCGGCATCGCCTTCGGGCGTCGACTCGGGCGCCTCCGCGGATCCGGATGCCGCGCCGGTAGAAGGCTGCGACGCAACAGGGGCCTCGCCGGCTTGCCGGTCGTGGATTTGCCATAGGCCAAAGGCTAACAGGGCGAGAAAGGCAAAAACCGCAGCGATAACGAAACTTCGTTTCACCGGTGGCGGTTCTCCAAAGGATTCCAGGCGTCGCCGCCAGATCCTGCAACCTAGTACGCCGGGGAAGCCGGCGCAATCCTCAGGCCCTTCAAGGTCCTGCGTGCTCGGGCAAAGACTTTAGGTAGGCCGCGATGGCCTTACGGTCTTCATCGGTCAAGTGCCCGGTGCCCTCGCGGATGACGTCCTCCATCGCGCCGCCGGCAACGTCTCCGTCCGGCAAGACGCCGAGCTGCAAGAAGAAGGTGATATCCGAATCCGACCATTCGCCGATCCCGTCCTTGGGATGCGGCGTGACGTTGGGCACCTTCTTGCCGTCTGGCCCCTCCAGGGTGCCGGCAAGGTCGCGGTCATCCTCGAGCGCACCGAGGAAGTTGCGCGGCGTGTGGCACTCGCCGCAGTGTCCGAGATGTCGGACCAGATAGGCGCCGCGGTTCCAGGTGGCATCCTTCGCGGGATCCGGCTGGAAGGCGCCTGCCTCGAAGAACAGCCGCTTCCAGACACCGGCCAGGAAACGGAAGCCGAAGGGAAAATCGAGTTCGTGCTCCCGGTTCGCCTCGGGAACGGGGTCGACGCCCTTGAGATAGGCCCAAAGATCGGCGAGATCCTGATCCTGCATCCCGGTGTAGGAGGGAAAGGGAAAGGCGGGGAAGTAGTCGCTGCCGTCCGGTGCTTCGCCGAGACGCACAGCCCGGGCGAAGTCGGCGAGCCCCCAGCGGCCGATCCCGTGGTCGGGGTCCGGCGTGATGTTGGGCGAGTAGAAAGTGCCGTAAGGGGTCGCGAAGGCGCGACCGCCGGCCAGGGGCCGCGCCCCCGACACCGGACGGGTATGGCAGGCATAGCAGCCGGCCGCCCGGAACAGGTATTCGCCGCGCGTCGCATCGCCCGGCCCCGAATTGCCTTGGGCGACCGCGCTCCCGGCAAGCGCCAGGAGGCCGACGATGGCAAGGACCGCGATTCGCCCGAGGCGGCTTTGCCCCCGCCCTAACGCGCGGCCCCTAGCCGTAGTGGGATAGCGCAAGGCCGCTCCGATCTACTGCTTGACCCGATAGGGCTTGTGGCAACCGCCGCAGGCTTTGCCCAGGTTGCCGAAGGCCGCGGCAATCTTCTGCTTGTCGCCGCTGGCGGCCACGCTGGCGAGGTCCGCCGACGCGGTGTCGAGCGCCTGCGCCGCCTTTTCGAAGCCGGCCCAGTCCTCCCAGATCTTGGGCAGCGCCGCGGTCTTGTAGCTGCCATTGTCGGTGCCCTCGGGGAAGACCGCTGTGACCGACTTCGACATCGCGTTGATGCTGTTGGCATGGATCGCGACGTGATCGGTGTAGGAAACCTCCCCCTTCACCACACCGGCGATGGATGCCATGTGCCCGCCGATCGCCTTCATTACCGCCTTGCGGTATTTGATCACGTTCTCGGGCTCGTCGACCGCAAGCGCCTGTGTGCTGAGGCCCAGAGCCGCGGCCAAGGCGAAGACTGCTGACAGCTTTCTCATTTTCTCTCCCCTGTTTGGAATTCGCGCTACCCTGGCTTGGGTAACACCCGGATAAACCCGTCTCCTGGGCAGCTTATTCCCGGCCGTAGCTCGGGGCAGGCAACCGACCCTTGTCCCGCCGGCTCAAATCAGGTTAACGCGATGCTGTTCCGAGGCCAATGAAAGGACACACTGTTGTGACCGGGATCTCCGCCCTCTGCGTCTACTGCGGTTCCTCGAACGGCGCCGACCCGGCCTACCTCGAAGCGGCGCGGCGGGTCGGCTGGGAGGCCGCGAGCCGCGACATCGGAATCGTCTTCGGCGGCGGTCGGGTCGGGATGATGGGCGCGGTCGCCGACGGGGCCCTGGAGGCCGGCGGCGAGGTGATCGGCATCATCCCCGGCCATCTTCAGGAGCAGGAGGTTGGCCACGACGGCCTGACACGGCTGGAGATCGTCGACTCCATGCACGTCCGCAAGATGCGGATGTTCGAGCTGTCAGACGCCTTCTGCGCCCTGCCCGGCGGCCTCGGCACCCTGGACGAGACCTTCGAGATCGTCACCTGGAAGCAGCTCGGCTTGCACGATGCCCCGGTTCTGCTGGTCAACCTCGGCGGCTACTGGGACCCGCTGCTGGAGATGGTCGCGCACCAGGCCACAGCCGGCTTCGTGCGACCGCAGCACCGGCACCTTTTTCAGGTCGTCGACGACATCGACGCCCTCTTTCGGGCCCTGGATGCGGCCCGGCCTCCCAGCCACAAAGTCGATTCGCGAAAGCTGTAGAGGGTCTGCAATGCAGCAGGCAGTCCGAGCAGCCGCTCGGCTTGCCATGTCGATCCTGCCTGCTATCTTGCCGCGCCGGCCCGGCCGGGAGAGGCGGAGGGCCGCTGGAGGTAGAAGATGGCGAAAATCGAAGTGAAGACACCGCTCGTCGAGCTCGACGGCGACGAGATGACGAGAATCATCTGGGCCAAGATCAAAGACAAGCTGATCCTGCCCTACCTGGATGTCGACCTGAAGTACTTCGATCTCTCGGTCCAGAGCCGGGACGCCACCGACGACCAGATCACCGTGGACTCCGCCAACGCGATCAAGCAGTACGGGGTCGGCGTCAAGTGCGCGACCATCACGCCGGACGAGGCGCGGGTCGAGGAGTTCGGCCTGAAGAAGATGTGGCGCTCGCCCAACGGCACGATCCGCAACATCCTGGGCGGCACGGTCTTTCGCCAGCCGATCATCTGCGACAACGTGCCGCGCCTGGTGCCGGGCTGGACCCAGCCGATCGTCATCGGCCGTCACGCCTTCGGCGACCAGTACCGCGCGACCGACTTCCTGGTGCCCGGACCCGGCAAGCTGACCGTGACCTTCACGCCGGCCGACGGCGGCGAAGCGATCAGCCGTGAGATCTTCGACTTTCCCGACTCCGGCATCGCCATGGGCATGTACAACCTCGACGAGTCGATTCGCGGCTTCGCCCGGGCCTGCATGAACTACGGCCTGGGCCTGGGCTGGCCGGTCTATCTCTCGACCAAGAACACCATCCTCAAGGCCTATGACGGCCGCTTCATGGACCTCTTTCAGGAGGTCTTCGACGCCGAGTTCAAGGACAAGTTCGCCGCCAAGGGAATCACCTATGAGCATCGGCTGATCGACGACATGGTGGCCTGTGCGCTGAAGTGGTCCGGCGGTTTCGTCTGGGCCTGCAAAAACTACGACGGCGACGTGCAATCGGACACCGTGGCCCAGGGCTTCGGCTCGCTTGGACTGATGACCTCGGTCCTGATGACTCCTGACGGCAACACCATCGAGGCCGAGGCGGCCCACGGCACGGTGACCCGCCACTACCGCCTGCACCAGGAGGGCAAAGAGACCTCGACCAACCCGATCGCCTCGATCTTCGCCTGGACCCGGGGGCTGGCCTATCGCGGCCGCTTCGACGACACGCCCGACGTCGTGGGCTTCGCGGAAGCCCTGGAGCGGGTCTGCATCGACACGGTGGAGTCCGGCTTCATGACCAAAGACCTGGCCTTGCTGATCGGGCCGGACCAGAAGTGGCTCAACACCGATCAGTTCATGGACAAGATCGACGAAAACCTCCAGGAGGCGATGAAATGACGGCAGCCCGCCGGCTGACTTACTTCTTCCTGACTGCGTTCTTTGCGGGAGCTCTGATCATGACCCAAGGCAGCGAGGGGGCCGGCGCCGCCTCCGATCCGGAAAACACCCTGATCCTCGAGCTCAAGGACGGCAAGGTTGTCATCGAGCTCTACCCCGACGTCGCGCCGAAGCACGTGGCCCGGATCAAGGAGCTTGCGCGCGCGGGTTTCTACGACGGCATCGTCTTCCACCGCGTCATCGGCGGCTTCATGGCCCAGACCGGCGACCCGACCGGGACCGGCCGTGGCGGCTCGGACAAGCCCGACCTGCCGGCCGAGTTCTCCGACCGGCCCTTCGAACGCGGCACCCTCGGCATGGCCCGAAGCCAGAACCCGAACAGCGGCAATAGCCAGTTCTTCATCTGCTTCGCGCCGGCCTCCTTCCTGAACGGCGACTACACCGTGTTCGGCAAGGTGGTCGACGGCATGCAGTACGTCGACCTGATCAAGAAGGCGCCTGAAGGCGACCGCAGCGGCATGGTCCAAAATCCGGACAAGATGATCTCCTTGAAGGTCGCCGCCGACGTCCAGTAGGGCGCCGGACAGCTAGGCCCCAGCCTCAGCCCGCTCGGGGTTCACTGCCTCGATCACGCGCGCAGGTCCTGGTCGTGTTTGCCCTGCCAGGACCGGACGCGGACCCGGTCGTAAGGCCGACACGCGGCGGGAGCGGCCGGAAGGATCTCCGGCTCGCTCCAGGTCGCGCCGCGCAGCGTCGTGCCCGACCACCAGGAAACGATCACGATCTCTTCGGCCAGAAATCGCCGGAGCCAGGTGAGGCAGTCCGGCCGCTCCTCGCTGCTGGAGAAGCGGCTGAAATGGCCGTTGTAGTGATCGACGCCAACGGTGATCTGCTTCGCCTTGGTGATGATGTAAAGCGAAGGCTCGAGGTCGGCCCCGGTCGGCAGCGGCAACTCGACGAAGAGATGACCCCTCGCGCCGACGTCCTCATGGACCCGGGCATGGGCCTGCCAGTCTGGGAAGTGCTGGAAGATCTCCTCGGCCACCAGGCGCGAAAAGTGATCCAACTGCACGACGCGCCGCCTTTCCTCTACGCAGTTCCGGAAAGCATCAACCACAGTCCATGAAGCACAGGGCCGTCTGCTTGTCGTCGGATCAACAGGCTAACCAGCCCAGGCCCTTGGATACAGTCGAAAAGCCGCGGGTCAGGCCTGCACGGCGACCGGCTCGGCGATCTTCTCGACGTGGTGGCAGGCAACCTGACGGCCGTCGAAGGCGCGCAGCTCGGGAAGCTCGCGGCTGCAGGCCTCGGTGGCATGGGGACAGCGGCGGTGGAAGGCGCAGCCGGGCGGCGGGTCCAGCGGCGAGGGCAGCTCGCCCTTCAGCGCGATCCGCTTGTGCCGGCGCTGCGGGTCCACCGCCGGGGTGCTGGCCAGCAAAGCACGGGTGTAGGGATGCGCCGGGCGCTGGAAGATCGCGTCCCGGGCGCCCTGCTCCACCGGCCGACCCAGGTACATCACCATAATCTCGTCGCAGAGGTGCCGCACCACCGAAAGGTCGTGGGAGATGAAGAGGTAGGCCAGGTTGAACTCCTCCTGAAGATCCATCAGCAGGTTCAGGACCTGGGCCTGGATCGAGACATCCAGTGCCGAGACCGGCTCGTCGGCGACCAGGATCCGCGGCTGCAGCATCAGCGCCCGGGCGATTGCGATCCGCTGGCGCTGGCCGCCGGAGAACATGTGCGGATAGCGGCTGTAGTGCTCCGGCCGCAGACCGACCTTGGCCATCATCTCGCGCGCCCGCTCGGCCCGCTCGGCGGCGCTCATGCGGGTGTTGATGACCAGCGGCTCTTCGAGGATCGCACCGATCTTCTTGCGCGGATTGAGCGAGCCGAAGGGATCCTGGAACACGATCTGGACCACCTTGCGCAGCTCATGAAGCTCCGCGGCCCCAGCCTGGGTCACGTCCCGGCCGTCGATGACCAAGCGGCCCGAGGTCGGCCGCTCGATCTGGGTGACCAGGCGAGCCAGGGTCGATTTGCCGCAGCCGGATTCCCCGACCACCGCCAGGGTCTTGCCGGGTGCCAGGGAGAAGGACGCGCCGGCCAAAGCCCTGACCGTCGCGCTGCCGGCGAGGAAGCCGCGCCGCACTTCGTAGTGCCGCGTCAGTTCGGCCGCTTCCAGCACCGACGCGCTCATGCCGCGTCTCCCCGGGCGCCGCTCTCGGCCGGGTGGCCGAGGGGATGGAAGCAGCGCACCCGGCCGTCCCCGTCCCCGGTCAAGGCCGGCCGTTCGCTGCGGCAACGCGCTTCGGCGAAACGGCAGCGCGGGTTGAAGAGGCAGCCCTCGGGCCGGTCGCCGGCCCCGGGCACCACCCCTGGGATGGTCGGCAGGCGCCGGTTACCCTTCGCCCTTTCAGGCAGGGCATCGAGCAAGGCCGCGGTGTAGGGATGCCGCGGATGGGTGAAGAGACCTTCGGCACCGCGCTCCTCGACCTGCTGGCCGGCGTACATCACGGTCACGCGCTGCGCCGTCTCGGCGACAACCGCCATGTCGTGTGTGATCAGCACCAGCGCCATGCGCCGCTCCCGCTGCAGCCGCAGCAGGAGATCGAGGATCTGTGCCTGGATGGTGACGTCGAGCGCCGTGGTCGGTTCGTCGGCGATCAGGAGACGCGGGTTGCAGGCGATCGCCATGGCGATCATGACCCGCTGGTTCATCCCGCCGGACAGCTGGTGCGGAAAGGCGCCGAGTCGCGTCTCCGGATCCGGGATTCCGACCTGGTCCAACAGCTCGACCGCGCGCCGTCGGCGATCGTGCCGGGCCAGGCCCTCGTGGACCTTGAGCGACTCCATGATCTGGAAGCCCACGGTGAAGCAGGGATTGAGGCTGGTCATGGGCTCCTGGAAGATCATCGCCATGTCCTTGCCGACGATCCGCCGTCGGGCGGCGGTGGGCAGGCCCAGGAGATCCTGCCCCGCGAAGGCGAGGCGCTCGGCCTCGACCTTGGCAGTCCAGGGCAGAAGGCCCATCAAGGCCAGCATGGTCACGCTCTTGCCCGAGCCGGACTCGCCGACGACCCCCAGGATGTCGCCCTCCTCCAGGCTGAGATCGATCCCGTCGACCGCCCGGAAGGGGCCGAAGGCCGTCTGGAACTCGACAGAGAGGTTGCGGATCTCGAGCAGGGCCATGGCGCTCAGCTCCGCTTCAGCTTGGGGTCCAGGGCGTCGCGCAGGCCGTCGCCCATGAGGTTGAAGGACAGCACCGTGACCAGGATCGCCAAGCCGGGAAAGGTCACCACCCACCAGGCCCTGGTGATGAAGTCGCGGGCGTCGGCCAGCAGGGTGCCCCATTCCGGCGTCGGCGGCTGGGCGCCCATGCCGAGGAAGCCGAGGGCCGCGGCGTCGAGGATCGCGGTCGAGAAACCCAGGGTTGCCTGGACGATCAACGGCGCCATGCAGTTGGGCAGCACGGTGGAGAACATCAGGCGGAACAGCCCGGCGCCCGAGACCCGGCTGGCCGTGACGTAGTCCTTGGACAGCTCGGCGATGGCCGAGGCCCGGGTCAGACGCACGAAGTGCGGCATGTAGACCACGGCGACGGCGATCATCGCGTTCTCCAGGCCCGGACCCAGGATCGCCACGATGACCAGGGCCAGCAGCAGGCTGGGCACCGCCAGGATGATGTCCATCAGGCGCATGATCGCGGTCTCGCCGATGCCGCGGAAGAAGGAGGCGAGCAGCCCCAGCAGGATGCCCGACGACAGCGATAGCGTGACCACGATGCAGCCGACCAGGAGCGAGTAGCGCGCGCCGTGCATGATCCGCGAGAGCATGTCGCGGCCTGTGGCGTCGGTGCCCAGCGGGAAGGCCCAGCTGCCGCCCTCCTGCCAGGCCGGCGGTTGCAGCAAGTGATCGCGATACTGCTCGTTGGGCAGATGCGGGGCGAGGAGATCGGCGAGGATCGCCATCAGGACCACCAGGACGATGACGACCATGCCGATGACCGCGCCCCGGTTCTCGCTGAAGTAGAACCAGAACTCCTTCAGCATCAGGAGGGTCGCGTTCTCGTCCCGCGTCTGGGCGTCCGCCTTCGATGTCTGGGCGATTTCGGTCATTGCGCTATCCCGTCCGCCGAATTCGCGGGTTGATCAGGCCGTAGAGCAGATCGACAAGCATGTTCACCACCATCACGATGCCCGCGATCATCAGCAATCCGCCCTGCACCGAGGGATAGTCGCGGCGGAAGATGGAATCGACCATCCACTTGCCGATCCCCGGCCAGGAGAAGATGGTCTCGGTCAGGATCGCGCCCGCCAGCAGCACGCCGACCTGAAGGCCGATCACCGTGACCACCGGGATCAGGGCGTTGCGCAGGGCGTGGAAGCCGACCACGCGTAGCGGCGGCAGACCCTTGGCCCGCGCCGTGCGAACGTAGTCCTCGCTCAGCACTTCCAGCATGGCCGAGCGGGTCTGGCGCGCGATGACCGCCATGGGGATGGTCGCGAGGACGATAGTCGGCAGGATCAGATGGCTGACCGCTGAGCGGAACGCGCCTTCCTCGCCCGACAGCAGGCTGTCGATCAGCATGAAGCCGGTCACCGGCTCGAAAAAATAGAGCAGCGAGATCCGCCCCGAGACCGGGGTCCAGCCGAGGTTGGCGGAGAAATAGATAATCAGCAGCAGGCCCCACCAGAAGATCGGCATGGAATAGCCGGTCAGAGAGACCGTCATGACCCCGTGGTCGAAGATCGAGCCGCGCTTGACCCCGGCCAGGATGCCGAAGGGTAGGCCGATCGCGATCGCCAGGACAATGGCACAGAGCGAGAGCTCGATCGTCGCCGGAAAGAGGGTCAGGAACTCCTCGACCACCGGGCGGCGGGTGACGATCGACTGACCGAGGTCGCCCTGGAACAGGTTGCCCAGGTAGATCGCGTACTGCTGCCACAGCGGCTTGTCGTAGCCGAACTGCTGCATCAGCTCGGCATGGCGCTCCGGGCTGACGCTGCGCTCACCGGCCAGGACCTCGATGGGATCGCCGGGAATCAGGCGGATGAAGGCAAAAGCTACGATGGTGACCCCGATGAAGGTCGGGATCAGGTGTCCCAGTCGGGTCAATACGAAACGCAGCATCCCCTGCCTACCCAGCCGCCAAGCCTATGGTGCTGCCCGAAAAGAAAAGGCGGGGAAGAGTATCATCTTCCCCGCCCTTTTTCGCCTCGCCAGACGACGCCTACTCCTGCAAGTCGACGCCGTAGAAGACGTGGGTCCCCAACGGGTTGATCTTAAAGTCGACGACTTCCTTGCGCACTGGCTTGAAGACCACGGCGTGCGCCGTCGTTACCCAGGGAGCCTCTTCCTTGAAGATCACCTGGGCTTCCTTGTAGAGCTTCGTCCGATCCTCCAGCTCGCTTGTGACCTTTGCCTTTTGGATCAGGTCCTCGAATGGCTGGTGGCACCAGCGTGCGCGATTCGAGCCGCCGACGGCGTCGCAGCCCAGTAGGACGGCCAGGAAGTTGTCCGGATCACCGTTGTCGCCGGTCCAGCCGAGCAAAACGGAATCGTGTTCACCCTCCTTGGAACGCTTGAGATACTCGCCCCATTCGAACGACACGATCTCGGCCTTGACTCCGACCTTATCCCAGTCGGCCTGGATCAGCTCGGCCATGCGGCGGGCATTGGGGTTGTAGGGCCGCTGCACCGGCATGGCCCAGATGTTGGTCTTGAGGTCCTTGACCCCGGCCTCGGCCAGGAGCTTCTTGGCCTTCTCCGGGTCGTAAGGATAGTCCTGGATCTCGTCGTTGTAGGACCAGATCGTCGGTGGAATGGGGTTCTTGGCGACCTTGCCGGCGCCCTGGAAGACAACGTCGATGATCGCCTGCTTATTGATCG
>JASJAL010000220.1 GCA_030067055.1 Kiloniellales bacterium
AGGGCCAGGGTCTTCAGGCCGCGCAGGGCGAGGAAGCTGTCGAAGGGCCCGGCGACGGCCCCGACCGCGTTCTGCAGGTAGGCCAGGCGCTCCACCAGCTCCGGATTGTCGCCGACCGCGACGATCCCACCGACCATGTCCGAGTGCCCGTTGAGGTACTTGGTGGCGGAATGCATGACGACGTCGAAGCCCGACTCCAGCGGCCGCTGGACGTAGGGGCTGGCGAAGGTGTTGTCGCAGACGGTCAGGATCCCGCGCTCGCGCGCCAGACCGGCGATCATCTCGAAATCGACCAGCTTGAGCAGTGGGTTGGTCGGACTCTCGACCCAGATCATGCGGGTCTCGGGCCGGAGCGCGGCCTGGACGGCGGCTTCGTCGCTCAGGTCGGCGAAGGTGAAGGCGAGGCCGGCCGAGCGCTCTCTGACGTTGTGGAACAGCCGGTAGCTGCCGCCATAGAGATCGTCCATGGCGAGGACGTGGCTGCCGCTGTCCAGCAGCTCCAGGAGGGTCGCCGTCGCCGCCATGCCAGAGGCGAAGGCGAAGCCGGCGCTGCCGCTTTCCAGGTCGGCAAGGCAACGCTCGTAGGCCATGCGGGTCGGGTTCTGGGTCCTGCTGTACTCGTAGCCCTTGTGCTTGCCGGGGCTTTCCTGGACATAGGTCGAGGTGGCGTAGATCGGTGGCATGATGGCCCCGGTCGTCGGGTCGGGCGCCTGGCCGGCGTGGATCGTGCGGGTCGCGAAACCCAGGCGATTCTTGCGATTCTGCTGTTCGTCCGGCATGTGGCTGGGTCCCTGTGGCGCGGTTCCGACGGTCGGCCCCGAGACTTCGACGCCTCGGCGCCCGCTGTCAATCGCTTTCCCGGCCGGGTTCCGTCGTCACCGGGGGGCGGCCGCGCGGCGCCGGGTTTACGGATTATTGAAAGCAGCATGCGAGGCTTGTCCGGTTCGGCGGCCTCGGGGGGCGTTCCTCGGGCTCGTCGGCGGGGGAGAAGGGCGCCGAGACGGCATCCTTGGGACGAGCCAAGCCCAGGGGCGGGGAGGAGCAGTGCTCCACGAGTCTGAAGATCTATTGCAGCTGCGGCAGTTCCGCAGGCTGGAGGACGGCCGGTATCTCTTCAGGGCTTGCCCCCTGAGCCGGACCTTCCTGCTCGACCCCGATTCGGCGCGTCGGGTCTCCCAGGGTATCCGCCTCCATCACTGGCGCCTCCTGCAGATGCTCCTGCCGGCGGTCATCCTGATCGCTCTGCTGCCGATCCTACTCAAGCTCGACCGTCTGCAGCCGGTCCTGCCGCTCTTGCTGGGCTATCTGGGCGTGTCCGGTTTCTTCTGGTTTCGCGCCGAGATGGACGACTACCGGCGCATCCTGCGCCGGGCGCAGCCGGCCCCGCCGGAGCTGGCCTTGAGCATCACCTGGACGGAGCTTCTAGCCCAGCGCCTGACCCCGGACACGGCCCGGTTCGGCGCAATTTTCTGCGCGATCTTTTCGGCGTTTCTGGCGATCATCACGGCGACGGGGGCCGTTCCGCGCGACGCCGTCTGGCGCATGGTGGCGCTCGACGGGCTCTTGGCCGTGGGCTTTGCCGCCCTGGCCGTGCTGTTCTGGAAGGTCTGGAGGATCCAGGCCGGGTATCCCTACGCCGGATCCTGGCTCCGAGGGTTTAAGGACGTCTCGAACCGGCGGCCGAAGGCTCAGGGAACGACGAAGCAGTCCTGACCTTGCGACTTTAGCTGCGTGCAGAGGTTTGTGGCCGAGCCGACGTCCCAGAACGGTCCGACCTGGATGCCGTACATCGTACCGCGGCTCTCGGAGAGCGCCAGCCGCTCGATTGACAGCACCTTGCTGCCGATCAGGTCCCAGTGCCGGACCTGCATCTCGACGCCCTGCTCGATCGCCGCTTGCCTCGAATTCAGCGCCGCGAGCTGCACCCGCAACTCGCCGGCGGCACCCTCTGGCTTCACGATCTCGCTGCCGGCATCCAGGCGTTCGGACACCCCCAGGATCGCCGGCTGGCTGGCCTCCTGCTGCCGGATACCTTGATTTGCCGGAATCTTGTTTAGCGGGGCAGGCGGGTTGGAGTCCCGGGTGATGCCCTGGCCTCCGGACGCAGGGTCTCCGGTCTGAAGGTAGTCCTTCAGGGCCGCGAGGCTGGTAGCGGCTGGGTTGTAGCCCCGGTCGACGGCCAGGCGATACCACTTGGCGGCGGTCTCCGCGTCGCCGACCATGCCGACCACGCCCTTGGCGCTCAGCTCGATCGGGTCGTAGGTCATGCCCAGCTTGGCAGCCGCGACCGCATCACCCTGGCTTGCCGCGGTCTCGTAGAGCAGCCGGGCGGCGGAGATGTCTCCGATCGACATCATGTCGTCGCCGCGGGTCACGAGTCGGGAGGTCGATGGGCCGGGCGAGCTCTGGGACAACTGCACCTGGCCCTGGCGTGGCTCTTCCGCAGTGGCGGCCGGGCCGAACAGCCCGGCGGCGAGCAGGGTAGAGACCACCAGAACAGCAAAACGCATGGGTCCACTCACGTTTTTCTGGGTGGAGGGGATTGGGCGTACGGCCGGCTGGATCTGTAAGCCGTTGAGAAGTGGCGAATTCTGTGAACCTGGGCGCCCAAGGTGGACGGAACGACCATGGGCCCTGGCGGTCACGGTATCATCAAAGCCCGCTGCCGGCGTGCGCGACACCGGGGCAACGACGATCCGAAATCTCATTCTCGTAGTCAGGTCCAAGCTCAGCATTATCGACCAGGTCTGGAACGGCTCATGGCCCGCCGCCAACCGGCCTTCTGCCCTTGACCTCATAAGGCCTGGTCGGAATCTAGCACACTTGGATGCCGAGGGCGATCCCGAGTGCAACTTCCAATGGCATCATCTCTGTGATCGCCGGCGACGGCCTCCAATCCCTTGAGATTGCCGGGTTTCCGGCCAAGTCCAAGGCCTGAGGCGTTCCGGAAAGGCCTTGTCCGGCGGGCCGGAAGCGTCCATATAGAGGCCCGTGACGGCTGCATTCCGAATCTGGCAGACCGCATTTTGACGCGCCGCGTCCGAATACGTCTCTCAACAGTGTAGTGCCGGCTTTCACCCTGACGGGGCAAGGTGCTCCGCCAGCAACCTTTTAGTGGGAAGACTGATACATGACTTCCGGTACCGTTAAGTTTTTCAACGCAACGCGCGGGTATGGTTTCATTGCGCCGGACGACGGCTCGAAGGACGTCTTCGTGCACATCTCCGCGGTTGAGCGTTCCGGTCTGGGACAGATCTCCGAGGGGCAGAAGGTGAGCTTCGAGGTCCAGGAGGACGCGCGCGGGCCGAAGGCCGTCAACCTTCAGGCCGACTGACCCGCCCCTGGCGGCGGGCCGCCCCACCACGGGGCGGCCATCGCCGGGGGGCGTTTGAGACAATTCGTCATAGCAGCAATGGAGTGATGGTTTGAAAGAGGAATTCCTGGCATTCAGTGGAACGGTCGTCGAGAAACTGCCGAACGCAATGTTCAAGGTCAGGCTCGAGAACGACCACGAGATCATCGCGCAGCCCAAGGGCAAGATGCGCAAGTTCCGAATCCGGGTCATGGTCGGCGACCGGGTCGACGTCGAGATGACCCCCTACGACCTGACCAAGGGTCGGATCACCTTCCGCCACAAGTAGCCGTCCACGGCCCGCAAACGAGGCGGGCCTACTTCATCCGGCGGCGCAGGTAGTTCAGCAGGTCGATACGGGTGATCAGGCCGAGAAAGGCTTCACCCTCCAACACGATCGCGACGTGACCCTTCTGGAAGACCGGCATCAGGCAGTCGACCGGCTCGGCGGCCTGCAGAGTCTCCAGCCGCGCGGTCATGGCGCTTTCCACCGGGTCCGCGAAGCGGTCCTCCTGCTCGAAGACGGCCAGGAGGATGTCTTCCTCGTCGATGATCCCCATCACCCGGTCCTCGGACACGACGGGCAGCTGGGAGACGTCATAGAGCTTCATGCGGCCGTAGGCGGCCAGCAGGGTGTCGTCCGGCTTGACGGTGACGGTGGCACGCTCCTGGTAGCGGCGGCTGATCAGGTCGCGCAGGTCGCCGAAGCTCTCCCGCTCCAGGAAGCCCTGGTCCATCATCCAGTAATCGTTGAACATCTTCGACAAGTACTTGTTCCCGCTGTCGCAGACGAAGGTGACCACGCGCTTGGGCTCGCGCTGCGCCCGGCAATAACGCAGCGCGGCGGCGATCAAGGTGCCCGAGGAGGATCCGGCCAGGATTCCTTCCTTGCGCAGGAGCTCGCGGGCGGTGGTGAGCGCCTCGTCGTCCGACACGGTGTAGGCCCGCTTGACCCGCGAGAGGTCGGAGACCGGCGGGATGAAGTCTTCGCCGATGCCCTCGACCAGCCAGGAGCCGACCTCGTCACTGACCCGCCCGGTCTCGACGTACTCGGCCAGGATCGAGCCGGCCGGATCGGCCAGGACCATCTCGACCTGCGGGGCGATCTCGGCGAAGTAGCGCGACAGGCCGGTGATGGTTCCGCCCGAGCCGACACCGCAGACCACCGCGTCCAGCTCATGGTCCATCTGGGCCCAGATCTCCGGGCCGGTGGTCTCGACGTGGGCCCGGGGGTTGGCCGGGTTGCCGAACTGGTTCACGTAGAACGCGCCGGTCTCGCCCGCGATCCGCTCGGCCATGTCCTGGTAGTACTCCGGATGGCCCTTGCCGACATCCGAGCGGGTCAGCAGCACCTCGGCACCCAGGGCGCGCAGATGGAAGATCTTTTCCTGGGCCATCTTGTCCGGGACCACGATGGTCAGGCCATAGCCCTTCTGCGCCGCGACCAGGGCCAGACCAAGGCCGGTGTTGCCGGCCGTCGCCTCGATGATCCGGCCGCCGGGTTTCAAATGCCCGTCGCGCTCCGCCGCCTCGATCATCGAGCGCCCGATTCGGTCCTTGATCGAGCCGCCCGGGTTCTGGCTTTCCAGCTTGAGGAACAGCCGGCAGGGCCCGGCATCGAGCTGTGTGGCCTCGACCATTGGCGTGTTGCCGATGGTCTCGAGCACGTTGGAAAAGGCCTTGGGAGGCACGGTCATGGTCCGCCTTTCGCTAATTCTTGTGCGGTTTGAGCGGGCCAAGCATATCCCCACTCGGGGGGCGGGCTGCAAGATCGGAGTCCGGTGGCCAGCTTCTCGGGAGGTGCGTGTCGAGATCGGCCGGTCGGAGCACGCGCAACAGCGGGCTGCAAATAAACCGGTGTGCCGGAGGCCTACCGAAGTGCGGTGACCGCTCGTACGGTCCTAGCGCGCGCCGAGTTGCGGCTGACTCGCCTGCTCGGCCGCGAGTTCTGCGAGTAGATCGCGCCAGGCCTTGCCGACTTCCTCCGGCACCCTGTGGCCGACTTCAGGGAAGATCTGAAGCTGGGCGTTCCAGCCGTGCTCAGCCATGTGCTCGACGGTGCTGCGCGCCCAGTCGGACGGCACGATTGCATCGTCGGCCCCGTGCAGGGCGCGGACCCGAACCGACGGTGGCGCTGAGTGGTCCGGCAGCTCGTCCGGCAGGGCGCCGGCCACCGGGACCGCGGCGGCGAAGAGCTCGGGGTGGAGGGCGGCCATCTCGAAGGCCATGGAGCCGCCCTGGGAGAAGCCGGTGACGATCGGCCGGCCCGCGGTGGGGTGGCGCGCCATGAGGATCCGCGTGAAGGCGGCCAGGCGCGCGGCCTCGGCCCGCGCGTCCGGTGTCATGTCCTCGTCGAGGTCGAACCAGGAATGGCCGACGATGTGCCATTGCGCGGCGGCGGGATAGACCACCCGTGCCGGAAACGCCCACTTGCGGCCGTTCACGATCCCGATCTCCGGGAAGCCGCCCAGCGGGTGGAGATCGAGGATCAAAGGCAAAACCGCATCCGGGTCCGCGCCGCCGGTGGTGGTGATCAGGTAGTCGAGGCTGCCGAGGTCGTCAGGCAGGTCGACGCTGCTCCGCCAGGGCGAGGTGTGCAGAAGTAGGAGCAATGCGGCGGCAAGCCCGCCTGCGACGGCCAGGCGGCGCGTCCTTCGCTGCGCCCGGCCGACCACCTCCGCGGGCGGCTCGATTTCCTGCTCGGGGCAGTGCCGGCGCAGGGCCCGGAGGGCGTCGTCTTGGCTGTCGTCGTCGGAAAAGGCAGTGCGAGGCAGGGCGTAGCCCTGGGCGTAGCCGAGCATGACCAGGATGTGGTCCCGGGTCTGGCCGATGTGCTCGACACCGGACCAGCGTGTCATCGCGTGGGTGCGTCCATCGTCGTAGTGCAGGCCCTCCTCGGCGATCCGGACCGTGACCTCGCCGGGCAGGGAGCGGACCACCCGGCGAAGGAAGACCTTCTGCCAGACGAAGGTCACGACCAGCAGGCCGGCCAGCACGAAGATGACGTTGAGCAGGGTGTCGACGAGATTGAGCGCCCAGAGTTCCTCGACGAAGACCAGGGCGAGGGCGCCCAGAATCACGCAAGCGGCCAGGCCGGCCAGCTGCCTGGTCCGGCCGCGCCGCTGCCCCGGGCGGCGGAGGGCATAGCTCTGGAAGGCCATCAGGTCCTTGGCCGTCGGGGTGTAGCGGATCTCCATGGCGGCCCAGAGGGTCCCAGGGAAAGCTTTCGGCAAGGTGAAATTCGCGGCTGCCCGGCCGCGGCCGCTGGCCAAGGCGGCTTGCTTGCCCCAAGCTGGTCCGACTTTCCGCTTCGGCTTAAAGGAACGTGGTGACCATGCTGAGGATTCTCGGACGCGACAATTCGATCAACGTGCGCAAGGTGCTCTGGCTCTGCGAGGAGCTTGGCCAGGCCTACGCGCGCGAAGACTGGGGCCAGGGGCACCGCGGTACCGACGACCCGGAATTCCGGGCGCTCAATCCGGTCGGCATGATCCCGGTTGTGGTCGACGGCGAGGTCGTGCTCTGGGAATCCAACGTCATCATTCGTTACCTGGCGGCCAAGCATGGCCGGACCGACCTGCTGCCCGAGGACCCGGCGGCGCGAGCCCGGGTCGAGATCTGGATGGACTGGCAGGCCTCGGATTTCTCCAACGCCCTGCGCGGGGCCTTCCACGGCCTGGTCCGCAAGAACCCCGACTACGCCGATCCGGCGGTGATCGAGGCCTCACGCCGGGCCTGGATCCGGATGATGGAGGTCCTCGAGGGCCAGCTCAAAAAGACCGGCGGCCTCGTGGCCGGCCCGGATTTCACCCTGGCCGACATCCCGATCGGCCTGACCGTCAACCGCTGGTACATGACCCCGATCGAACGTCCCGACCTGCCGGAGGTTGCGGCCTACTACGATCGCCTGAACGAGCGCCCGGCCTACCGCGCCCACGGTCGCAACGGGGTGCCCTAAGACCGCCGCCGCGCTTTCGACGTGGCCGGCTGCGGGATCAGCGGCTGCGGCTCGGGTTTTGGCTTTTTGGCGGCCATCAGATAAAGCGCCAATGCGACCAGCGCGACGGCGATCCAGGCCGACGAGGTATGGGTCTCGTCCAACAGCGCCCAGCCCCAGAAGAAGCCGGCGAAGAGCGATAGGAAGCAGCCGAAGGACACGAAGACCGCGCCGGCGTGGCGCAGCAGGTAGAAGTAGACGTAGACCTCCAGGTAGGTGACCGGGACGAAGCCGAGAATCGCCCACTCGCCGGTCCCCATCGTCGCCGGGAGCTCGCCGAGGCCGCCCGAGAGCAGCCAGATCGGCAGCAGCATGGCGGCACCGGCGACGGCCTCACCGGACACCACCTGCAGGGCGCGCAGGTCGCTCGGCCAGCAGGCTGCGACGTAGATGCCGTCGATCGCGTAGGCCAGGGGAATGATGAAGACCAACAGCAGTCCCTGGACTCGGGCGTCCGCCGTACCCGCGATCTCAGGCCAGAAGGCGACTGACACGCCGACCAGCGCCAGCGCTACCGCCGTCAGTCGCCGGCCGGTCAAGTGCTCGCTACCAATGACCAGCGCGATCGCGATGGTGAAGACGGGGATCAGGGCTTCGGTGTAGAGCACGATCAGACCGACGGAGAGCCGGTCTGCCACCAGGATCACGCCGCCGAGCGGGAGCACGAAACCGAAGAATCCGCTAAGCGCAAAGAAGCGCAGATGCACCCAGTTCGGACGGAACCACTGCCGCCGGATCGCCAGGGTCGCGAGATAGGCCGCGGCCAAAAGCGCCATACAGAGGCTCAAGATGCCGAGCTCGCTGAGCACCGAGTCGGTCGCGACCTTGAGCAGGACGAACTGCAGGCCCCAGGTGGCGCCGAGGACGAAAAGCAGGCCGGAGTGGCGCCATCGACCTATGGTCCTGCCACCTCCTGATGATGCCTCCACGGACCGGTCCCCTTTCCCCGAGGTTCTCTTCGACCTGGGGTCATGATCCGGTCAAACGCCCGAAGCGTTTGTGGCGATTGTCACGACAGGTAGTGACGGTGGCGGATGCGTGGCGGGGTCAGGATCGCTTTTCGGAGGCCTGGGCCTGACCGGCCGATTCGGAGGCCTCGGGCGGGCCGAAGGCTTCGGCAATCAGCGCGGCCCCGTCGTCCCGCGCAAAGGCGTCGGCGGCTGACTTCAAGACGGTATCGAGGCCGTCCACTTCGATGCCCGCCTTGGTTGCCTGCTCCCTCAGCTGGGCGATGTCGAACTCGGCCCCGGGCTGCCCGGATTCGGCCTGCAGTGCCGCCGCGGCAGCCAGGAACCGAAAGCTGGCTTCCGCCTTACCGTTGCGTTCGGCCATCACGCTCAGGTTCTGCAAGGTCAGGGACAGGCCGGTGACGTCATCGACCTCGTTCATCACCTTGATCGCGTGGCTGAAGCCTTCCGCCGCCTCGGCCACGTTGTCTTCCTCCATGAAACTGGCCGCGATCTGGTACAGCGAGCGGGCCTCGCCCTTGGCGTCGCCGACCTGGTGCTGGACGTCCAGGGCCGCCCGCGACAGGCGGCGGGCCTCCTCGTAGTCGCGCCGCTGTAGACTGATCGTACCGAGCTGATGAAGCGTCGCTGCGTATCCCGGGCCGTCCTGAAGTTTGCGGTAGAAGGCGAGGGCGCTCTCGAAGGGCTCGACCGCCGCACCGAAGTCGCCCTTGCGCAGGGCGACCGCGCCGAGCCGGTGCCAGCACAGTGCCTGGCCTGCGATATCCTTGAGTTCCTGAGCCAGGCTCAGCGCCTGCAGGAAGCCGAGCCGCGCAGCTTCCAAGTCGTCCGCCTGCCAGGCATCGACCGCCCGCTGCTGCAAGGCATCGAACCGCCCGGCGCCGTCGTCTCCCCCCGTCATCGCGACCTCACACTTGGCGTAACCCGGAGAGTGTAGCCGGGCCCTCGAAGATCCTCAATCGCCGGCCAAGGCGAAATGCGAGGCGGGTCAGGATCCCGGGTCGATGGAGCGGCTGGAGACGATGCGCGTCGGGAAGCCTTGGGCCTTGAGCAGGCTGACGATCTCATCCACGTGCGCCGGGTTGCGGGTCTCGACCATGATGTCGAGGTCGGCCTGCTTGGCCGGGACGTCGGAGAACATACGCTGGTGGTGGACCTCGATGATGTTGCCGCCGGTCTGGCCGATGCATTCGGAGATCTTGCCGAGCATGCCCGGGCGGTCGACGATTTCGACGCGCAGCTTGACCAGGCGGCCGTCGCGGATCAGCCCGCGGGTCAGGACCGAGGCCAGCAGGCGGACATCTATGTTGCCGCCGCAGATCACCGTGGCGACCCGGCGCCCGGCGAAGCGCTCGGGATACTTCAAGATCGCGGCGATGCCCGCCGCGCCGGCGCCCTCGGCGACCAGCTTCTGCTCCTCGACGAGCAGCTGGACCGCGGCCTCGATGCCGGGCTCGTCGACCAGCAGGATCTCGTCGACCAGATCGGCGACGATCGCCTTGGTCAGGCCGCCGGGCGTCTTGACCGCGATGCCGTCGGCCAGGGTGGTGCCGCCGGCGCTGGGCGCGAGCGCGTTCAGCGCCTGGTACATCGAAGGATAGAGCTCGGCCTCGACTCCGAGGATGCGGATCTCCGGGTTCAGGGCCTTGGCCGCCAGGGCGATGCCGGAGATGATTCCGCCGCCGCCGATTGGCACCACGATGAGCTCGAGGTCGGGCCGATCGGCCAGCATCTCCAGGCCGATGGTGCCCTGGCCGGCGACGATCATCGGGTCGTCGTAGGGATGGATGAAGGCGAGCCCTTCCTCCTGCTGGATCCGCCGCGCGGCCTCGGCCGCAGCGTCGATGGTATCGCCCTCCAGGACCACCCGGGCACCGAAGCTGCGGGTCCGCTCCACCTTGGTGAAGGGCGCGAACTCGGGCATGACGATGGTCGCCGGGATCCCCAGGCGTTGGGCATGGTGGGCGACGCCCTGGGCGTGGTTGCCGGCCGACATGGCGATGACGCCCCGCTCGGCCTCGGCAGGGGAGAGGCTCTTCAGCTTGTTGAGGGCGCCGCGGTCCTTGAAGGAGCCAGTGAACTGGAGGTGCTCCAGCTTCAGCGAGATCTCGCAGCCCAGGGTCTGCGATAGCCGGGGCGCGGCGATCAGCGGCGTGCGCACGACCTCGCCTTCGATCGCTTCCGCGGCGGCCCTGATGTCCTCGATGCCCACGGTCATGGCTTCCCCCCTTTCGATGCTCCGTGTCCGGCCCCGATCTCATCACTTTCGCACGGTCCAACCGGACAACGGAAGCCGGGTCAAGCACCGGGCCGACACGTCTAGAGCGGTGCAAGGGTAAGTCGCTGATAGCCCTCCTGGCTGTCGTTCTTGAGGCGCAAAAGCGCGCCGTCGCGCCAGCGCCGGGCGAAGCTGCCGTAGTGCGGCGACAAGGGATTGCCCGATTGGCCGGTGGCTGTGATCGCGCGGGTCGCGTCCAGGTCCGCCAGGTCATAGACGATCCGAAGGGAGGCGCCGGCGACGTGGGCGAAGCGCCGGCCGCCGTCGATGGCGTAGACGCCGCGGTTGACGGTCTCGTCACCGCCGTCGGTCTCCTGGCCGAAGCCGAAGAGATCGGCAACCAGCGGGATCCGGCTCAGCACCGGATGGGCCAGCTCGGCGCGGTGCAGGTCGCCCCAGCGCCAGTCCTCCGGATCGTCGCCGAGGTCCTTGGCCAGGCCGGCGACCGCCGCTTCCAGGGCGGCCGTGATGCGCTCGTCGCAGCCTTCCTTGCGCTCGGCGGTGGTGCTGTCGTCGCACCAGGCGGCACCGCGGGTCAGCAGCGCGGTCAGGCGCCGGGCCTCCGGGCGCGCGAGTTCTTCGAAGTCCTCGCCGAGATCGTCGGCCAGCAACAGGCGGGTCAGCTCGATGGTCCAGGCGGCATAGATCAATGGCTCGGGCCGCGTCCGGTCCATGACGTAGTCCCAGGCCCGCAATCTGGAGAGAGCGTCTTGCGCCAGGGGGCTCTCGGGCGTCGCGGCCAGCAGGCGTGGCAGCAGCACGGCGGCGTCTCCCGCGTGGCTGTCCAACTGCATGGCGGCGACCTGCTGCGGATCGAGCGGTGCCTCCTCGCTCAGCAATTCGAGGATCCGCCGCGCGCGCTGGGGCGGCGGCCAGTGGGCGGTGAGGAAATGCGGATAGTCGTCGGGGACCACCCGGTTGTTGCCCGAAACGATGCGGCCCTGGCGCGGGTTCAGAGCGCGCGGCAGCTCGGCGAAGGGCAAGAGGCCGGTCCAGTCGTAGGCGCCGCTCCAGCCTTCGACCGGCGCGGTGCCGTCGCCGGCCTTGCGCAGGGGTACGCGGCCCGGTGCCAGGAAGCCGATGTTGCCGTCGACGTCGGCGTAGACGATGTTCTGCTGCGGACTGTGGAAGTCCTCGAGGGCGGCCTGGAATTCGGTCCAGTCGCGGGCCCGGTTGAGCGCAAGGAGGCCATCCGGGGTCCGGTCGTCCTCCCGCAGCGCGGTCCAGGCGAGGGCAAGCACGTGGCCCTCTTCCGGCTTGTTGCGCGCCTCCTTGAAGGCGTCGGAGATCACCGGGCCGTGGCGGCTGATCCGCACCTCCAGCTCGACCGGGTCCCCGTCCTTCACCGCGATCACCTCGCGAACCACCTCGAAGCTCCGCGGGCCTTGCGGGGTCTCGTAGCCGCCGTCCTCGGTCAGCCGCTCGACGAAGAGGTCCTGGGTGTCGCTATGGGTCGTGGTGAAGCCCCAGGCGATGCGGTCGTTGTGACCGATCACGATGAAGGGCACGCCGGGGGCGGTGGCGCCTGCCAGAACCCGCGCCGGGGTCTCGATCCGGACCAGGAACCACTTCCCCGGGGCCTGCAGCGAAAGGTGCGGGTCATTGGCCAGGATCGGCTTGCCGCTGACCGTTTGGTTGCCGTCGATCGCCCAGGCGTTGGAGGCCGACTGCGGCCGCAGCTCCGGCGGCACCTGCTCGAGCAGGGCACGCAGCGCCGGCGCGGCGGGCAGGCGGGCCGCCGCCGCCGTGGTGACCGTGGTCGGCGCATCCTCGGGATCGCCCGGCCAGAGGAAGGCGACCTCGGCCGGGTCCATGTTCTTCAGCAGCTTGGCGCGCAGCACCTCGCTGCGCCAGTTGCCGGACAGCAGCAGCGCCATGATCCGGCCCCAGACCAGGGAGTCGGCCGGCCGCCAGGGCGCCGGCTCGTGGCGCAGCACCTGGAACTCCAGGGGCAGGGGGCCGCTGCGTTGGGCCAGGAAGGCGTTCACCCCGGCGGCGTAGGCCTCTAGCGCCGCCCGAGTCTCCGGCTTCGAATGCTCGAACTGGCTCTCGGCCTGGCGGTAAAGCCCGAGGGTGCGCATGAAGCGGTCCGTCCCCAGGGTCGCCGCTCCGACGACCTCGGACAACCGGCCGGCGCCCAGGCGGCGCATGAAGTCCATCTGCCAGAGTCGTTCCTGGGCGTGGACGAAGCCGAGCGCCCGGTAGGCGTCGCCGTCGTTGCCGGCGCGCAGGGTGACCAGGCCCTCGGCGTCGCGCAGCACCTCGACCGGCGCCGCCAGCCCCTCGAGCCGGATCTCGCCGCTGGTCTGCGGCAGCGATCCGCGCAGCCAAAGAGTGCCGCCGAGCCCCGCGACCGCCGCGAGGCCGGTCAGGCCGAGCAGCCCCCAAAGCACCCACTTTCCAAATCTGCGCGCCATATCTGCCTATGTAGGCGATCCGGGTCGATGGAGCCAGTTGCTATCCGGCCTAAAACGCTATGTCCAAAGCTGCCTGCTTGGCCCGCTGCCCGGGCAATTGATGCGGGTGCAGGAAGTTCCCATTTGCGACAATTTCGTGTCGTTCCTAGACGAAGGCTTTACCCCCGTGGTATAGCCTCCGCGTCCCACCAAGGAAAAGCGTGTCGAAGCGATTTTGGTCCC
>JASJAL010000221.1 GCA_030067055.1 Kiloniellales bacterium
AGCTCTTTTTCTGGGCCCGGATCGTGCAGACCGTGGTCCACATCGCCGGCATCCCCTGGCTGCGCACCCTGGCCTTTGCGGCGGGCTGGGCCGGCAACCTGCTGATCTTCTTGGCAATCGTGAGCTGAGGGGGCTGGCACAGCGGCGCGAGCGGGTGAGGGGCTCCTACTCCACCGCGCCGATGTAGGGCAGGTGGCGGTATTGCTCGGCGTAGTCGATGCCGTAGCCGGCGATGAAGACGTTGCCGACCGTGAAGCCGACGAAATCGGCCGCGATCTCGACCTCGCGGCGGCTCGGCTTGTCGATCAGGGCGCAGGTCCACAGCGCTCCGATCTCGCGCTGCTCCATCAGCGCCCGGGCGTAGGCGAGGGAGCGGCCGGTGTCGACGATGTCGTCGACCAGGAGGATCTTCCGCCCCGCGATGTCGGTCGGGATGTCGCCGATAAGATGGACCTCGCCGGCACTCTCCTTGGCCAGGCCGTAGCTCGAGAGGCGCAGGAACTCGATGCGCGGGCGCAGGCCCCGGGCGTCGAGCGCCCGCACCAGATCGGCGACGAAGACGAAGCTGCCCTTCAACAGGCCGACCACCACGAAGTCGTCGCCCTCGATCCTGGCCGCTACCTCCTCGGCGAGTTCGCTGACCCTCTGGGCGATGGCCGCCGCCTCGAAGAGCGGGGTGATCTGGCTGTGCTCCGGGGCTGCCGTCATGGTCCTGTCCTCTTTCCGGTCTATCTCTTGTCCAGCCGGGCCGTCACTCAGTGCTACACTCCGGCACCCCGATCAGACAAGGACGAGAAGCTTCGCATGGCCGATCGAGATTTCATCCAGAGCCTGCCCAAAGCCGAGCTGCACCTCCACATCGAAGGCACCCTGGAGCCGGAATTGATGCTGGCCTTGGCCGCGCGCAACGGCATCAGACTGCCCTACGATTCGGTCGAGGCGCTACGGGCCGCCTACGACTTCGGCAACCTTCAGGACTTCCTCGACCTCTACTACCAGGGCATGAGCGTGCTGCAGGCCGAGCAGGACTTCTACGACCTGACCTGGGCCTACCTGGAGCGGGCGGGGGCCGAGAACGTCCGCCACGCCGAGATCTTCTTCGACCCCCAGGGCCACACCGAGCGCGGCGTCGCCTTCACCACGGTGATCGACGGGATCCACCGGGCGCTGACCGATGCCGAGGTCAAGCTGGGCCTGACCAGCCGGCTGATCCTCTGCTTCCTGCGCCACCTCGACGAGGACTCGGCCCTGGCGACCTTGGCGCAGGCCCTGCCCTACAAGGATCGCATCGTCGGGGTCGGGCTGGACTCCTCGGAACTCGGCCATCCGCCGGAGAAGTTCGAACGCGCCTTCGCGCGCAGCCGGGAAGAGGGCTTCCGGGCGGTTGCGCACGCCGGCGAGGAGGGGCCGGCCGACTACGTCCGCGGCGCGCTGGACGCGCTCAAGGTCGAGCGGATCGATCACGGGGTCCGCTGCCTGGAGGACCCGGCGCTGGTCGAGCGCCTGGCCGCGGGGCGGGTGCCCTTGACCGTCTGCCCGCTGTCCAACCTGCGGCTCTGCGTGGTCGACGACATGGCGGCGCATCCGCTGCGCCGGATGATGGAGCTGGGCCTTTTCGTCACGGTCAACTCAGACGACCCGGCCTACTTCGGCGGCTACGTGAACGAAAACTACGCTGCCGTCCAGGACGCCCTGGGCCTGAGCCGGGCCGACCTGGCCGCCCTGGCGCGCAACTCCATCGAGGCGTCCTTCCTGGAGCCCGAGGCCAAGCGGGCGCTGGTCGCCGAGATCGACTCGGTCGCGGGGGGCTGAGGGGTAGGGGCGGCCTCAGTCGTCCTTCTTGGGGCGCTTGGCGACGGAGCGGGATTCGTAGAGGGTCTTCTCGCTTTCCGCATCGATACCGCTGAGCCGGACGTCGTAGCCCCAGAGGCGGCGGACCTGGGCCAGGACCTCGTCCCGGTTTTTCTCGTCCAGGGGGATGCCGTCGCGCACGTTGTGGCGCAGAACCAGTTCTCGGTCGCCCTTGAGGTCGACGTCGACGACCTGGATGTCCGGCTCGTTCTGCGAGATGTCGTAGGAGGTCGCCAGCTTGTCGCGGACCACGCGATAGCCGCGCTCGTCGTGGATCGCGCCGACCTCGTAGTACTTGTCGCGTGAATCGTCGTTCAGCAGGAACAGCTTGAACTCGCGGATCAGGCGCGGGCTGAGGTACTGCCGGATGAAGGATTCGTCCCGGTAGTTAGCCCAGGCGTCGCGCAGAACCCCGCGCCAATCGTCGCAGCCGGCGATATCGGGGAACCAGTCGTGGTCCTCGTCGCTGGGCGCGGTGCAGATCCGCTTGATGTCCTGCATCATGGCGAAGCCCAGGGCGTAGGGGTTGATGCCCGAGAAGCGGGGGTCGTCGAAGTCCGGCTGGAAGACCACGTTTGAGTGGCTGTGCAGGACCTCCATCAGGGCGCCCTCGGTGATCTGGCCGCGGTCGTAGAGCGCGTTGACGATGTAGTGGTGCACGAAGGTCGCGCAGCCCTCGTTCATCACCTTGGTCTGCTTCTGCGGGTAGAAGTACTGCGCCAGGTTCCGGACGATGCGCAGCATCTCGCGCTGCCAGGGCTCCAGCGCCGGGCTGTTCTTCTCGATGAAGTAGAGCAGGTTCTCTTCCGGCAGGTTGAGCTGCTTCTTGCGTTCGGCCAGAAGCTTTTCGGTCTCGCTGGGGTCTTTGCTGTCCGCCACTTTGGGCAGCGTGCGCCAGAGATCGTTGTAGGTCTGGTCCTCATAGGCCTGGCGCGCCTCGGCGCGTTCCTGGCGCTGGCGCTCGGTGACGAAGTTCTGCCGGCGGTAGCGGAAGACGCCCTGGTCCATCAGGGCGTGGGCAGCGTCCAGTATCTCCTCGACGGCGTCGAGGCCGTGACGCTCCTCGCACTTGGCGATGTAGCCCTTGGCGAACTCCAGGTAGTCGAGGATCGCCTCGGCGTCGGTCCACTGCTGGAACAGGTAGTTGTTCTTGAAGAAATGGTTGTGCCCGAAGGCGGCGTGGGCGAGGACCAGGGTCTGCATCGCCATGGTGTTCTCTTCCATGTAGTAGCTGATGCAGGGATTGGAGTTGATGACGATCTCGTAGGCCAGGCCCTGGAAGCCCTTGCGGTACATCGTCTCTTCGTGGACGAAGCGCTTGCCGAAGGACCAGTGCTGGTACATCAGCGGCATGCCGATGGCGCAATAGGCGTCCAGCATCTGCTCCGAGGAAATGATCTCGATCTGATTGGGGTAGACCTCGAGGCCCAGATCCTCCTCGGCGATCTCCTGGATCGCGGCGTAGGTCGTCTCGAGCTTCTGGAAGGTCCATTCCGAGCCGTCGAACAGGAGGCCTTGTGCCGGCTTGGTTTTCGAGGTCGTTGCCTTTGGGGCCTTCGGCTTCGTCGTCTTCGGCGTCGCCGCTTTGCGCTTGCTTGCCGCAGCCATGTTTGCTCCCTGGCCCGTCAGGCCGTTTCCTTGTTCTTTGCGAAGAGCTCGCGGAAAACCGGGTAGATGTCGCCCGGCTTGGAGATCCGCTTGGTGTCGAAGTTCCCGAATTCCTCTGCGAGCCGGCGATAGCCGCGCCACAGGGTCTTGCCGCCGTTCGAGTTCTGGAACAGCTGGAACTCGCGCTCGTCGAGGATCTCGACATAGGCGAAGTACTGGCAGACCGGCAGCAGTTCCTGGGCGAGAATCTCCAGGCAGTAGCCGGTGTCGTCCTCGAAGTTGTCGCCGTCCGAGGCCTGGGCCGCGTAGATGTTCCAGTCCTGGACCGGATAGCGATCGCGCAGGACCTTGCGCATCTCGACCAGCGCGGTGGAAACCACCGTGCCGCCGGTCTCACGGCTGTAGAAGAAGGTCTCTTCGTCGACTTCCGACGCCTTGTGGGTGTGGCGGATGAAGACGATGTCGATGCGCTCGTAGCGGCGCTCGAGGAAGAGGTGCAGCAGGATGAAGAAGCGCTTGGCGAGGTCCTTCTCGCGCGGGCCCATCGAGCCGGAGACGTCCATCAGGCAGAACATCACGGCGTTGGTCTTAGGCTGCGGCACTTGCTCGAAGCGGTTGTAGCGGATGTCGAGCGGGTCGATGTAGGGGATCGCCTTCCAGCGCCGCTGGACGTTTTCGAGCTCGACCTTGAGCTCGATCAGGCGGCGCATCTCGCGGGCGTCGAGGTGATCCTTGGCCTCGAGCTCGTCGACCTCCTCCTGCAGGCCCTCGACGTCGCCCAGGACCGGGCGCTTGAGTGCGATCCGCCGGCCCAGGCTGTGGCGCATGGTGCGCAGGACGTTGATGTTCGTGGTCGTGCCGTCGACTGCATAGCCGGCGCGCTGCGGCTTGTAGGCCGTGGTTTCCTTGAGATTGGTCTTCACCAGATCGGGCAGCTCGAGGTCCTCGAAGAAGAGGTCGAGGAACTCTTCGCGGGTCAGGGCAAAGGTGAACTCGTCCTCGCCCTCGCCGCTGTCGCTGGCTTCCTTGCCGCCTTCGCCCTTGCCGCTGGGCGGCTTGTTGATCCGGTCGCCCGGGGTGAACTCCTTGTTCCCGGGGAAGATCCGCTCGCGCCGGCCGCCGCTGGAGGCATGGCGCAGGCGTGGCTCACGGATGCCTTTGGTCGGGATCGAGACCGATTCCCCGCCGCCGACGTCGGTGATCTTGCGGTCCTTGAGCGACTTGTTGACCGCGTCCTTGATCTGGGCACGGGCGCGGCGCAGGAAGCGCTGCCGGTTGACGAGGCTCTTGTCCTTGGGATTCAGGCGCCTGTCGATGAAGTGTCGCATGACGTCCGCTCTCCTGGTGGCCCATCCGGGCCCCCGGGGGAGCCCGGTTCGCCTCAGCCGGCCTTGTTGACCCGCATGTACCACTCGACCAGGCGGCGGACCTGCCGTTCGGTGTAGCCGCGCGAGGTCATGCGGTGCACGAACTCGGTGTGCTGCTTGTCGGTCTGGCTGTCCTTCTTGGTGCCGAAGCTGATCACCGGCAACAGGTCCTCGACCTGGCTGAACATCCGCTTCTCGATGACCTCGCGGATCTTCTCGTAGCTGGTCCAGGAGGGGTTCTTGCCATTGTTGTTGGCCCGGGCGCGCAGCGAGAACTTGACCACCTCGTTGCGGAAGTCCTTCGGGTTGGCGATGCCGGCAGGCTTCTCGATCTTGGACAGCTCGGCGTCCAGGATCTCGCGGTCGAAGACCTGGCCGGTATCCGGATCCTTGTAGTCCTGCTCCTCGATCCAGGCATCGGCGTAGGCGATGTAGCGGTCGAAGAGGTTCTGGCCGTACTCGGAGTAGGATTCGAGGTAGGCCTTCTGGATCTCGTGGCCGATGAACTCGGCGTAGCGCGGGGCCAGCTCGGACTTGATGAACTCGAGATAGCGCTCCTCGGTATCCTTCGGGAACTGCTCGCGCTTGACCGACTGCTCCAGGATGTACATCAGGTGCACCGGATCGGCGGCGACCTCCTCGGTGTCGTAGTTGAAGGTCTCGGACAGCACCTTGAAGGCGAAGCGGGTCGAGACCCCGTTCATGCCCTCGTCGACGCCGGCCACTTCGCGGTATTCCTGGACCGACTTGGCCTTGGGGTCGGTGTCCTTGAGGTTCTCGCCGTCATAAATGCGCATCTTGGAGAAAATCGAGGAATTCTCGTGCTCGCGCAGGCGGGTCAGGACGCAGAACTTGCTCAGGGTGTCCAGGACCTCGGGCGCGCAGGAGGCTTCGCCGAGCTCGCTCTCCTTCAAGAGCTTCTCGTAGATCTGCGCTTCCTCGTGGGCCCGCAGGCAATAGGGCACCTTGACCACGCAGATCCGGTCGAGGAAGGCCTCGTTGTTCTTGTTGTTCTTGAACTGCTCCCACTCGGCTTCGTTGGAGTGGGCCAGGATGGTGCCCTGGAAGGGGAAGGCGCCGAAGCTCTCGGTGCCCAGGTAGTTGCCTTCCTGGGTCGCGGTCAGCAGCGGGTGCAGCACCTTGATCGGCGCCTTGAACATCTCGACGAACTCCAGCATGCCCTGGGTCGTGCAGTTCAGGCCGCCGGAGAAGCTGTAGGCGTCGGGGTCGTTCTGGCTGTAGTGCTCGAGCTTGCGGATGTCGATCTTGCCGACCAGCGCCGAGATGTCCTGGTTGTTCTCGTCGCCCGGCTCGGTCTTGGCGATGCCGATCCGGCGCAGCCGCGAGGGCATCAGCCGGGTCACCGTGAACTTGGAAATGTCGCCGTCGAACTCGTCCAGCCGCTTGGTCGCCCAGGGCGAGATCAGGCCGTTCAGGCGCCGCTCGGCAATGCCGTACTTGTTCTCCAGCAGATCGCCGAACTTCTCAGGATCGAAGAGGCCAAGGGGGGATTCCAGAACCGGGCTGATCTCGTCGCCGGCCTTGAGGACGTAGATCGGATAGGCCTCCATCAGGCTCTTCAGGCGCTCTGCCAGGGACGATTTGCCGCCGCCCACGGGCCCTAGCAGGTAGAGGATCTGCTTGCGCTCTTCCAGTCCCTGCGCCGCGTACTGGAAATAGCCCACGATCCGCTGGATCGTGTCCTCCATGCCGTAGAAGTCCTTGAAAGCCGGATAAACCTTGATGGTCCGGTTCAGGAAGATGCGGCCGAGGCGGGAATCCGCGCTGGTGTCGATCACCTCGGGCTCGCCGATCGCCGCGATCATGCGCTCGGCGGCGGTGGCGTACATCATCGGGTCATCGCGACAAGCCATCAGGTAGTCCTGAAGACTCATGTCCTCCTGCTTGTCGCGGTCGTAGACTTCAGAGAAGAGGTCGAAAACATCCTTGGCAAGGGCGGTCATGGTGGGCTCCCAGACAAGTGCTGACGTGGACTTGCAACGGCGCCAAAGAACCTTGCACCAATATGGTTAACAGATCCTTGGCTTCTTTCGACGCCGAGCTCCCGACCCCTTTAATTCCCTCAGTCGTTCTTTGTTATACGCGGAAAGGTCGCAGCACCTCCCCGCGCCTTTATTGTCTTCCTCTCAGTCCCGACGTGGTAAGCCCGACCAAATCGCACAAGGGACCGAATCGATTCGCAAAGACTAGCAGATTTCCATTTCGAAAGCCTGAACTGCCTTCAGTATCTCTTAATTTCGATGGATAACACTCCCTTTCGATATATGCCATTTCGGCAGGAAATCTGGGCCTGAGACCGCGTTCCGGCTGGCATGGCCGCGGCCTCCGGGAGATCCCCTTGCATTGTAGGATAGAGAGACGGCGACCGTGATGCGTGAGAGCCTTTGCCTCGCCTTGACCGGGCTGGCCGCTTTCGGCCTAAGCCTGGTTTTTTCCCTCCAGGGCGTCCAGGCGGACAGCCAAACCGCGGCCGTCGATCCGACGGCCGATCCCATACTGATCGGCCTCGATGCGGACATGTCAAAGGGCGCGGCGCAGAGCGGCGAGGCGATTCGCCGGGGACTGGTCCTGGCGATCGAAGAGATCAACGCCCGGGGCGGCGTGCTCGAACGGCCGCTGTCGCTGGTGGTCCGCGACCATCGCGGTACCCCCGCGCGCGGCCGCGACAACATCGAGGATTTCGCGGCGATGGACGGCCTGGTCGCCGTCGTCGGCGGGATCCACACCCCAGTGGCTCTGGCCGAGCTGGAGGCGATCCACCGCCACGGGCTTCCTTATCTCGGACCCTGGGCGGCCGGTACGCCGGTGGTCTCCAACGGCTACGAGCCGAACTTCGTGTTTCGGGTCTCGGTGCGCGACGAGCACGCCGGCGGCTACCTAGTCGAGGCAGCCCGCAATCGCGGCTTCAAGCGCCTGGGCTTGTTGCTGTGGCGCACCGGCTGGGGCCGCTCGAACGAGGCCGCGATGCACGAGGCCTTGGCCAGGCAGGGATTGCACCCGGCGGCCGTGGCCTGGCTCAACACCGGTGAGCGGGACATGAGCGCGCAGATCGATAAGCTGCGCGCGGCCGGCGCCGAGGTCATCATGCTGGTCGCCAACCCGGTCGAGGGTCTGATCGCGATCCGCGAGATCGCCCGAAGGCCGGAAGCCGAGCGCCTACCGATCATCTCGCACTGGGGCATCACCGGCGGGGATTTCTTCGCCAAGGCCGGCGATGCCCTGTCCAGGGTCGACCTCTCCTTCCTGCAGACCTTCTCGTTCTTTGATCCGCCCTTCCCCGACCGGGCCGCGCGGCTCTACGAGGCCTACTGCGCGCGCTTCGGCGGCTGCCGATCGCCCGCAGACGTCATTTCTCCGGTCGGCACCGCCCATGCTTATGACCTCGTGCAGCTGCTCAGCCAGGCGGTCGAAAGAGCGGGAACCACGGACCGTGCAGCGATCCGCAAGAGCCTGGAACGGCTCGGTCGCTACGAAGGCTTGATGCGCGACTACGATCCGGCCTTCACGTCGGATCGCCACGATGCTCTCGACGCAAGCGATTTTCGCCTCTGCCGCTTTGACGAAAACGGCGCGATCGTGCCGATCGGGGTCCGATGACGCCAAGGTCTGTGCGGAGCGGCTTACTCGGCCAGATCCTATGGCGGGTCCTGCCGGTCTCGATCGTGCTGCTCCTGGCCATCTGGTACGGGGCCGCCGAAGTCATGCGGTCGAGCGTCGAAGACGAGGTTCGCGGCGGCCTCCGCCGCGAAGCGGACCACCGCGCCGATGCCATCGCGACCCGGATCGCAATCCTGCAGGACGCCGCCCGCGCCCTGGCGGCGAACGACCTCATCGTCAACAGCTTGGTCGACACGATCGAACGGGAGAGCTACCTCAGCACCTTCTTCCAGTCGTTGCGCATGCCGGGGCCGGCGGGGGCGATCATCACGCTGACCGACTATCGGGGCCGGGCGATCGCATCGACCGGGAGAAATATTTCCTACCAGGCCGGGGTCTGGCTTTCCGAGGTCATGGAAGGAAACGATGCCATCAGGCTCGCGCCTTCGGGTTTGATCATCGCCGTTCCCGTGGTCTACGAGGGCCTGCCGGAAGGCATCCTGGTCGTGGAGTATCTCGGCAGCAACCTGGGACAGTTCTTCGGGGCTACCGCTTCGATGATCAATACGATCGTCGTGCACGATTCGGGCTTCGTGCTGTTCTCCTCGATCCCCGAGCTTGCCAATCAATGGGACGAGATCGTCGACGTTCCGCTCGGCGACTGGGTCAGGGCCGAAACGCGCGTGCCGGGCCAATCCGAGGTTTCGGTGATAACGGTCGCCGAGCGGGCGGCGGCCTTCAAGACCGTCGACCAGGTCGAGACGATCATGCTGATCGCAATCGCGGTCAGCATCCTGGCCCTGGTCGGTGGAATCCTCCTGGCCGCCCTGCTGGCGACCCGGCCGCTGGCCGGCTTGATCGACCAGATCCAGAGCATCGGTCGGGCCGGCGACCTCAAGCGGCGGGTGAAGGACTTCCGATCGCATGAATTCCAGCGCCTTGCGGACTCCTTCAACGGCATGATCGCGCGCCTGGAACAGACAACGGTGTCGCGCGACCGGGTCGACAACATCCTCAATTCCATGGCCGAGCTGGTGGTGGTGACCGATCGGCAGGGGCGGATCCGGGCGGCCAACCGCGCAGCGCAACAGCTCTTCGGCCAACCGGTCCCCGCTCTGCGCGGTCGGCCGATCCTGGACTTCCTGCGCGATGGCGAGACCGGGGAAGAGGTCGCGGCCCTGGCGCCGGCCAGGGTCTCGGAACGCGTGCAGTTCCTTGAGGCGGTCTGCGTGACCGGAGCGGATGTCCGGCTGCCGGTTGCGGTCTCGGCTGCGCCCCTGGAGGGCGGCGAAGGCGAGGCCGAGGCGATCCTCTACGTCGCCCTCGACATCGCGGACCTGAAGAAGGCGCAGTCCGATCAGGCCGAGGCTGAGCGACGTCTGCGCACCGCCATCGAGTCGATCTCGGAGGGCTTTGCCCTTTTCGACGCCGACGACCGCCTGATCGTCTTCAACAGCAAGTACAAGGAAATCTATGGCGAGAGCGCCGAGGCGATCGAAGCTGGTGCGCGTTTCGAGGACATCATCCGCTTCGGCGTCGAGCGCGGGCAGTACGCCGAGGCCCTGGGCCGGGTCGAGGACTTCGTCCGGGAGCGCGTGGCCCAGCACCAAGATCCCGGGGCGCCGCTGGAGCAGCAGCTTGGCGACGGCCGCTGGTTGCGCATCGAAGAGCGGCGAACCGAGGACGGCGGCGTCGTCGGCATCCGAACCGACATCACCGCGCTCAAAGGCCGCGAGACCCGGCTGCAGCAGCAGGCGCGGGAGCTGGAGCGCTCCAACGCCGAGTTCGCCCGCGAGGTCGGCCTGCGGCGGGCAGTGGAAACCTCGCTCAGGGAAAGCGAGATCCACTCGAGAGCGATTTTCGAGATGGCCGAGGACGCGATCGTGATGATCGATTGGCTCGGCAGGATCGAGCGACTGAACCCGGCGGCCGAACGCCTGCTCGGCTACGAGGCGCAGGAGCTCTTGGGGAAGAACGTCAAGGTCCTGATGCCGGAACCCTATCGCAGCGCGCACGATGACCACCTGCGGCGTTACCTCTCCGGCAGCCGCGCCAAGGTTGGCGGGCGGGTCCGCAAGCTGGTCGCGCAGCGGCGGGACGGCACGACCCTGCCGATCGAGCTCTCCCTCGGCGAGGTCATCCTCGGCGGCCGGCGCTTCTTCATCGGTGCCATTCGCGATGTCGGCGGGACCCAGAACAAGGACCGCCTGCCAGGACCCCTGCATCCGGCTCTGGACAGCGAGCTGAGGCCGGCGCTGGCTTCCATCCTGGGCGACCTGCAGCTGCTACGGCAGGGCGCCGCCGGCCGGCTGCCGGGGAAAGCCAAGCGGAAGGTCGAGGCCGCCGAGGCCGCCGGCGCCCGAGCCCTGGCGCAGCTCGATGAGTTGGTTGCCTGGAGCAACGGTGAGGTCGAAGACGAAGCACCGGCCCCTGCACCGCGGGAGCGCCAAGGCCGTTCCCAGGCTTCCTAGTTCGGGAGTCCGTCCTCGAAGCCGAAGCCTTCGTTCTCGATGTAGCGGATCAGGGGGACCCAGTCCCGCTGCAGGGTCTCGGCCTGCAGGCTCTCGAGGTCGAAGATGCTCATGCCGCGCCAGGCCATCTCGTTGTAGATCGCCCGGTCCGGCAGCCAGCCGACGTCGCGGGTCTCCAGCTCCATCAGGAACATGTCGAGCCGCGCCGCGGCGCGGCTGCCGCTGCGCACCCGGTTGCGAACCAGGGCCAGCGGCTTGCGGTTCTTGCGGATCGCCTTGAGCTGCCGGACCTTATCCAGGAACTCGCGGGTGGCGCCCTGGTCGAACGCCGAGGCCAACACCGGGACCACGATGACGTCGGCCATGGCGACCAGTTCCTTGGCATCTTTACCGGTCACCGCCGCCGGGGAGTCGATGACCAAACGCTCGGTGCGTTTGGGCGGCTTCTTCGCCGACTTGACCCAGTCGACCCCGGTGATCGGGGCCGCCGTCTCTGGCCGTGACTTCAGCCATCCGAGGCTGGAGCGCTGCCGGTCGGTATCGGCCAGGACCGTCGGCAATCCCCCGGCCGCGAAGGCGGCAGCCAGGTTGGTCGCGATGGTGGTCTTACCGCAGCCACCCTTGGAATTGGCGACGAGAACGGAAATCATGAAGCGGGCCGAACCTCCTCAGCCCCGGGTCCAGAAGGGATCGGAGGCGGCGAAGTCGGCCCAGCGCCGCACCATCGCCGGGCGCGCGGCGTCGATGGCGCTGCTGTACCAGCCGATCACCATACCGGCCGCGGCCCGAAGGGCGGCCGTGTTGCTGCCGTCCGCGCTGCCGTGGAGGCTTTCAAGCAGGTCTTCGGCGACCACCACGTCGTTCAGATGGCCCAGCTCGTCCTGCAGCGACTTCAGGGCCTTGAGGTAGGGCTGGGTCTTGCGCTGGGGATAGAGCGACGCGAAGAACTCGCAGGTGTAGCGGAGCTTCTTCAGGGTGATGCGCAGTTCGTGCCGTTTTTCGTCGGAGAGGTTTTCGAAGTCGCGGCCCTCTTTCAGGACCCGCTTGTGACGCTTGCGAAGGAGCCGGCAGGCGTAGTCGGTCAGTGGCTCCTCGAAGCGGCCGTTGCTCTGGCCGTCGTGCCAGCCGCCGGCCTGGGTCCAGCGTTCCAGATCCAGAACGAAGGCGGTGTAGCGTCCGGAGCGCAACGCCGTGCGGGCGCGCTCGTAGCCCAGCTCGCGAGCGTCCTCGGCGGCGGCGGCCAGGGCTGCCAGGTCGCCGCTGTCCGGCCGGGCCGTCTGCAGCGGCGGCATCAGCTCGGTCAGGAAGACGTCCCAGTCGCGGGCCGGGCCCAGGCTCTGGATCAGCCAGCGCGCTTCGGTGTTGATCCAGGCGGCGTCCTCCGGCGGCAGGATGGTCTTGAAGACCGAGAGCGCCGACCTCAGGCGCCTGAGGGCAACTCGCAGCTGATGTACGCCTTCCGGGTCGTCGTCTTCCAGCACCGGAGCATGGTTGGCCAGCCAGTGGCGCATGCAGCTGCGGAAGATCCCGTCCAGGGCGCGATCCAGGGTGATGTCGCGCGGGAAATCCGGGTCCGCCGCCTTGACCCAATGGGGACGCTCGCCGCGGGCCAGGGCGTAACCCCAGTCCGCCTTGCTCACGGTCTGCAGGGCCAGCGGGGTCTCGCCGACCAGCTTTCGGGCCAGGTCGTAAAGTACTTCGGAGGAGCCCTCGACCAGCTCGAGCTCCAGTTCGGCGAGGCGCTTCCGGCCGGCCTTTGTGACCACTTCGCCGTCGTCCAGGGCGACCTCGATCACCGCCTTGGGCTGGTTGCGCCCGCCGCGGCGGAGCTTCCGCGACCGGCGCTCGATCCGGGTGGTGAAGATCGGCTCCAGCTCGGCCGGCAGGATCAGCCCCATGTGGCGCTTCAGCTCGGGATCCTGGATCCGTTTCAGATCCGGCTTGTTCGAAGGCACGGGGCAAGAGAACTCGCCGCGCGTCAGCAACGCGGAGGCACCGTTGGCCTCGGTCTTCACGGTCTGGGTAAAGCGGCTGCCGTCCTTGCGAACACGAAGGGCCAAGCCTCGGCGGCGCAGGCGCTGGTCGGGAGTGTCGTAGTAGACCGTTTCCAGCTGCTTCACCGCCTCGTGTCCGGCCCGGGTCGCGAGCAAACGACTTGCCCACGCCTCGCCGAGTGACTCCCGCTCCGCCGTGAGCTTCAGTTCGATTTCCTGATCCGGCTGCTTGTCGTCGATCCGGCTCGGTTCGGACTGTCCAGCGCTCTCCGCCGCCTGGAGCTGTGCTGATTGCATATCCGACACAGGGGCCTCCCAAA
>JASJAL010000222.1 GCA_030067055.1 Kiloniellales bacterium
GATCAGACGGCGCATGTCGATCAGATTGGCCCGCACCCGCAGCGCCATCCGCTTCATCATCCGGGCCAGGACCTCCTCGCTCCAGGCCTGCTCCATCCCGGCCCAATCGAAGACATGATCCTTGCCGAGGAAGTTGACGACGTGGGTCTCCCCCCGGCCATGCTCGACGAGCCCGGCGGCGATCGTGTCGGAGGGGTAGGTGTAGCTGCCCCAGATCGGCAGGACGATGACCAGCTTCTTCTTCCCTGGGGTCTTGCTCTGGTAGTAGACCGCGTTGACCAGGTTATCCTTCTGGCCATTTTCGCCGATCGACGGGAAGCTCAGGGATCGCACCCAGTAGGCCTCCGTCTCCTCCTCGCTCAGGGTGTGATTGCTGACGGGAATGTCGCGCCGCGGGTACTCGAAGATCGGGTCGGTCTGGATGGCCGGCCGCCCTTCGGCTTCGCGCGCGGGATCCGGCGTATAGGGGACGTGCTCCGTGAAGACGCAGGCCGTCAAGGTCAGGACGGCGAGCGCGCTCGCCCAGGAACCCGCGATGTTCATGGGTTCACCCGCATGGCGACGATCCAAGGCACCGACGCCCCATGGCCCAGCGACGATCCGCCAATCCCTGCCCTCCCGATAGCGACAATACTACGGAATCCTGCGCTCCGGCTCCAGCATCTCAGTGGGCGGGTGCCGGCGCGGAAGGATCGGCGGCACCGGCCTGAGCTTCACAAGACGGCGAGCTGCCAGGCGGCCGGGCATTGCAGGGTGAGCCGAATCGAGAGCCGCCGGAAAGAGCCTCGGAAATCGCAAGTGCGGGCATCAATAGGTCCGATCACCACTGAGAGCGGACATCCATCAATTCGCAGCATTTGGTCCGAGGATGACCCAACCCGGACATGATCACGCCCTTTGCCAAAGAAGACTGTCGCAGCGCCGGGCTCAGTATCATCGCCGAATGGGCCCCAGAAGCTGCCAAGATGACTATGCAACCATCAGATTGAGTCCGAGCATTTACAGCAATCGCAGTTTGTCGTTCCACAATTGGCACTCGGATAAAGCCACCCGAAGAATCCTAGGTGAGTCGTGCCGATTTATGGTCGGATGCTTGTCGACTGCTGAGTGTGCTATCGTTTTGAGCAACCAGGAGTTCAAACCGCTAATCCTGGATTGAGAACGAATGGGTGGGGGCATGCTATGCAGAACTTCAGTCAGCGCATGGTTGTGCTCGGCGCAGTGACGTCGGTACTGACGACAATGCTGGGGCCGCCGGCGCAAGCAGAGACGAATCAGACCCGTGGCTGGAAGACCAGTGTACTTGTCGAGGGCGCTCCCCTCAAAGGCGGCTCGAACGGCCTTGCATTCGATGCCGGCGACGCGCTTTACGTCGCTAATGTCTTCGGGGGAACGATCTCGATCATCGATCCCGACACCGGAGACCTATTGGACCAACTCGGCGCGTCCCAGGGAATAGTTGCGGCAGACGATTTGCATTTCGGGACTGATGGGTCCTTGTTCTGGACTGACATCGCGTTAGGCACCGTAAGCCGACGGTCACCAGGCGCCGATGGCTTCGTGTCATCGGCAGACGGCACGACCACCGTAGTGGCCGTCGACATCCCTGCCGTGAATCCGATCACGATTGCGGACGATGGACGGGTCTTCGTTGCACAATGCTTCGTGCCGGAGACCGGGCTTTTCGAGATCCTTGATCCCTATCGCGTGGTGCCGTCGCCACTGCGCACAGTATTGGATGGCGTCGCCGACTGTGTTTCGAACGGGATGGACCACACGGAGGGGGTGCTGTTCACACCGCGCTGGTTCGAAAACCGAATTCTCGGTATTGACCCCGAGAACGGCGCGACGATGGTCGAGATCTTGACCAATGACGTCCCGGCCGCCGTGAAGGTCCAGAACGGACATCTGTACTGGGTGAGTTCTGAGACCGGAGGCGTCTACAACGCAGACCTGGCCGAGGCATCTCCAGTGCCCAAACTGCTCGCCGAGTTGGAGCGCGGGTTGGACAACTTGGCGTTCGACGGGCAAGGGCGCCTGTTCGTATCTCAGTCGGCGGATGGCTCGATAGTTGAAGTGCTGCAGGACGGCTCCGCCCGGACCGTCAGCGACGGCGGGCTCATTATTCCTATGGGCATCGGCGTTATCGGCGATACCATCTATACCAGCGATCCGTTTTCGGTTTGGGGATTCAATCGGCGCTCGGGCCGGCGCAAGAGCCTAACAACAAGCGTGTTTGGCCTCGGGCCGCTCATATCTGCGAGGGGGCTGTTCGCCGACGGTGAGCACCTCATCCTAACGTCGTGGCCCTTTGGGGAGGTCCAGATCTTCGATCCAGTGAGCGGAGACATAATAGCAGAGGCGTTCTTCGAAGGCGGGCCATTCGGGGCAACGTGGTTCGAGGGCGACTTGATCGTTGCAGAAGGGTTCGCCGGCCAAGTGACGAGAGCCACCGGGGCAAATCTACAGCACCGCGAGATCGTCGGCGAGGTTCCCGGCGCCGCGGGTCTTGCTGCCAATGGCAATGACCTATACGTCACATCGCAAACCGAAGGCGAGGTGTGGCAGATCGTCAGGGACGGCTACGTGCTTGCCAACCCCATTGTCATTGCCACCGGTCTTCAAGGACCTGAAGGTATTGCTGTAATGAGCCGCCACAGGCTTGCCGTCGTCGAGGTCGGGACCGGGAGCGTCAAGGCGATCAATTTGCGCAATGGAAAGGTGAAGACAATTGCGACTGGCCTTGGCTTTACACAGTCACCGGCTGGACTTGTGGCGTTCTGGTTCAACGGCATCGATGTCGACCGCAGAGGTAACCTCTACGTGAACGGAGATGCAGCAAACGTGATTTACAAGATCAGCCGCCGACGACCGGGCGATCATGATGAAGACGATGATGACTGAGCAGTCGCCGGTCGTCAGAGGCTAATTTGAGGAAGGCTTCTCTCGCGGCCCGATCAGCGACCAAGGGAGGACCTTCCGAATCAGCCCCTAGGTCCGAGTTTGGCTATTCCCTCTCGTAGTTCCGCGTTTCCCGATAGGTCGGATTTGGGTCCGAAACCAGTTGTTATGGTGCCGCGGGCGAACCGGGGTGCAGCGCGGCGATCTTTCCGTTCCTTGGCGCTTCCTAAGGTCGTATCTTCGGCGCGAGAGGATCGGACAGAGCGGAGACGAAAGGGCATGGTCTTAGGAACCCTCGTGCGGCCGATGGCCAAGGCGTCGGCGACGGCATGAGGCGAAGGTGCGTGCCTTCTGCTGCGCTCGCGGCCGCGGTCCTCACGGCTCTCGTGATTTTTCCGGTGATGGCCCGGGCAGAAGAGGAACCGGTCGTCTTTTCCGTGGGCAAGGTCGACCTGCTGGGGCCGGGTCCGCACTATCTGGATCTTGGCATCGGCGTCTTCGACGTCTTCGAGCGCAAGTCCGATTCCAAGCGGTCGGCCGCCGCGCGCGCCGAGTTCCGACTCGGCGACAAGCTCTACGGGCTCGGCCCGGCGGTCGGTGCCGTGGCGAATACCGACCGCGGGGCTTACGGCTACGTCGGGCTCTACGCCGACTTCAAGTACCGCAACCTCGTGGTGACGCCGCTAGCGGGCCTGGGGGCCTATCACCAGGCCGACAGCAGCGACCTCGGCGGAGTCTTCCAGTTCCGCCTGGCGCTGGGCATCACCTACCAGTTCGAGGACCAGTCGCGCCTGGGGATCACCCTGGGCCACATCTCGAACGCCCAGATCCACGACGAGAACCCGGGGCAGGACGAGGTCTACGTGAGCTTCGCGCTGCCGTTCTAGGGCGTCGCTTGGGGCATTGTCAGCGCGGTGACGAGTCGGGCTCGGCGAGGCCCAGGCCTTCGAACATTTCCCGCGACCGGGTCAGGTGGCGCTTGGCCTCCTCGGCCGCGCCCTCGGAGAGCAGGCAGCCAAGGGCTTGGTGGCACTGCGCCGCCAGGGGTGCCATGCCGAGGGCCTCCGCCTGCGACAGGGCGTTCTCGTAGCACTGCCTGGCATCGCTGCCGTCGTTGCCGGGCGTGTGCGCCGCGATCCCGCCGAGCACGAACAAGCCGAAGGCCTCATGCCCGCGCTCCCGGCGGCTGCGGGCAACCTCGAGCGAATCCTGCAGGCGCTTGGACGCTTCCTCGATCCGTCCGGCGCGCAGGTAGGCGTTGGCCAGCTGCATCCCGACCAGCGACTTGAACAGGCCGAGACCCATGCGCGCGTAGCGCTCGTTGGCTTCCTCGAGAAGCTCGAGGCCGCGCTCGATCTCGCCGGCCTCGACGCAGGCGTGACCCAGGAAGCCCATGGTGAAGGGCGAAAGGTAGGTCAGGCTCCACTTCTCGATCAGCCCGAGCGCCTGCTCGAGCGCACGGAGCGCGCCGTCGAGGTTCCCCCGCACGATCTCGAAGTAGCCGACGTCGTAGTAGATGTGCGCCTTGTTGAAGGGCGCGCCGACCTCCTCGGCGAGCTCGATGGCGCGCTCGGCGTGCGCCTGCGCGAGGGCGAACTCGCCGCGCTCGCCGTAGGACCAGACCAGCCAGGATCGCGAGATGATCGAGGGTGCGAAGGGCAGCCCGCACTTCTCCTTGGCGAGGTCGCCGGGCAGGGCCTCGACGACCCGCTCGAAGTAGGCTTCCGCCGTCAGGCACTCGCCGGAGGTCACGTAGGCGCAACCGAGATAGAAGTTGGCCGCCATCTCCAGCGAAAGGTTCCCGGCGCGCTCGCCGATCTCGCGGCCCCGTTCGACCGCGGCCTTGGCATGGTCCGACTGGCCGAGCTGCCAGAGGCTGGCCCCGCGGTAGACCGAGACCCAGCCGAGGCGGACCTCGTCGCGGAGCACCTTCGACAGGCGCTCGGCCTCGTCGAGATGGCTCAGGATCTCCTCGAAGCGCCCCAGCGCCCAGAGCACGTTGCGCAGCTCGAACAGCAGGTCGATCGCGCGTTCCGAGAGCTCCTGGGAGTCCGGCAGGTTCTTCCAGGCGACCAAGGCCTGGGTGAACTGTCCGACCGCCTCGCGCAGGGCCGAGCGGCCGGCCGCGTCCCCGCCCGCTTTCCGGAAGGCGTCGAAGGCACGCTGCCAGTCCTCCGCCTGCAGGGCGTGGTGGCCGATGATGTCGGCGTGCCGGTGCCCGCCGTCGCTCGAGCGGGCCTCCAGCACCGCGACGATCCGGGCGTGCAGGGCCTTGCGCCGGCTCATCAGCAGGGTCGCGTAGGCGGCGTCCTGGACCAGGGCGTGCTTGAAGATGAAGGCCGAATCGGGCGGCAGGCCGCGGCGGATGAGCAGGCCGGCGTCGACCAGCTGCTCGAGCGCGTCGTCGACCGAGATCCCGGCCTCTTCGGCCAGCGTGGCCAGCAGCCTCTGGTCGAACTCGCGGCCGATCACCGAACCGATCTGGGCGATCGCCTTGGCTTCGCCCAGGCGATCGAGGCGGGCGACCAGGGAGTTGTGCAGGGTCGTCGGCACGAGGTCGACGCTGTCTTCCGGAGCGTCATCTGCCTCGACGATGGTCCGGGTCAGCTCCTCGACGTAGAGCGGCACGCCCTCGGCGCGCCGGACGATCGTCTCCAGGGTTAAGTCCTGGAGCTTGGATCCCCCGATCGTCCGCGCGATCTCGGTCGCCTGGCGGCGGCCGATCCGGCTCAGCATGATCGAGGTCAGGTGCGCCCGGTCGGGCCAGCCGCTCTCGTCCTCGGTGCGCACGGTGATGACCAGCAGGATCGGATGGTCCTTGATGGCGTTGATGAGCTCGCTGACGTATTCGAGCATCGAGGGATCGGCCCAGTGGGCGTCCTCGACCACGACCAGAACCGGATGCCGCTCGCTGGGCGCGACGACCTGCGCGACCAGGCATTCGATGGTCCTTTGCCGCAGTTGCTGCGGCGGCATGTCGAGCGCCGGGTAGGCCGGCTCTGCCGGCACCCTCAGCAGCGAGGCCATGATCGGTATCGCCCGCGCCAGATCCTCCGAGGACTTGCTCGCCAGGGCCTCAAGCTTCTCGACCTTCGTCCTGGCCGGCTCGTCCTCCGAGATCGCGGCGGCCTTGCGGATCTGGTCGATCACCGGATGGAAGGCGCTGTTGGCCTGGTGCTGGTGACACTGGTAGCGGAAGCTGAGGCTCGACTCCTCGACGATCTCGCGCCTGAACTCCTGGACCAGCCGCGACTTGCCGATCCCGGCCTCGCCGAAGAGCACGACCACCTGGCCTTCGCCGTCCTTGGCGCGCTGCCAGCGCTCCTCGAGCAGCCCGAGCTCGTGCGCGCGTCCGACCAGGCGGGCCAGCCTGGATCCGCGCACGGCCTCGAAGCGGGTCTCGGCGTGCCCCTCGCCGATCACGCGCCAGACCTCCATGGGCTCGTCGAAGCCCTTGAGCTCGCGACGGCCGAGCGACTCCAGCTCGAAGGCGTTGCCCAGAAGCCGGCGCGTCGTCGGCCCGATCACCACGTCGAAGGGCTCGGCGAGCTGCTGCAAGCGGTTGGCCAGGGCAGGAGCCGCGCCGACCACGGCTTCCTGGTCGGTGGTGATCTCGCCGACGATCGAGCCGACGACCACCTCACCGGTGGCAATGCCGACCCGCGCCCGCAGGCGCCGGTCGGACTTGGCGGCGATGCTCCGGACCGCGGCCAAGGCATCGCGGGCCGCGCGAACCGCGCGCTCCGCCTCGTCCTCGTGGGCCTTCGGCCAGCCGAAGTAGGCCAGCACGCCGTCGCCCAGGAACTTGGCGACATAGCCCTCGAAGCGCACGACGGCCGCGGTCACGGCGACCTGGAAATCGCGGGTCAGGGCGCGCAGCTCCTCGGGATCGACCGCGCGCGCCAGGGTCGTGGAATCGACCAGGTCGATGAACACGACGGTCAACAGCCGGCGCTCGGCTGCCCCTTCTGCATCGGGGCCCCCGTCGCCGCGCTCGGGCTCCCGCGGCCCCAGGTCGGCCGGCACCACATCGCGCGCCACCGCGTCCTGCGGCCCGGCATCGGGCGCGTCCGAAAGCGTGCCAAGATCGGCGACCGCCGCCATCAGCTTGCGGCGATGTCCCAGCGAGAGGCCGAGCTCCTTGAGATCGCCGTCGTCCAGGTAGCCGAGCGCCTCGAGGTCGATGTCGTTCGCCTCGAAGGCCCCGGCGTGCGCTTCAAGTCCCAGCTTCCGCAGAAGTTCAAGAACTCTCTGGTCCAAAACAACAATCCTTGATTGCAAACCCATCTGGCCCTGCTCGTTACTTGCCAGGCAAGCTTGCATTCTTGCCCGGAATTATAGACAGAAACTCGAATTACTGAAACCGCTGGCCATGGCGCCCCCTGGGCGCTACAGCGATTGCGACGTAGAAGGCCGATCGGGCTGGCCGATGTCTGTGACCATTGCCACCTGCCGAAGAGGGGATGGTTTGCCGCCGGGAGATCATCGAAAGGCCTGGCGCCGTGGCTGAGCTCCGTCGCCTCTGGGCCGGCGAGGTTCCCCTCGATCGGGCGTTCTGGACCTATGCCGTGGTCGGCGGGCTCCTCGTCAACCTCACGACCAGCCTGGCATTCCTGGGCCTGGTGTCCGCGGATCGGCTGCTCGCGGCCGCCTTGGCCGGCTATGGCCTGTCGATTCCCTACAATGTCCTGGCGGTGGTCGGCGTATGGCGCTCGGCCGGTCGTCATGACGGCGATCCTGCCCGCGCCGAGCTGCTGCGCTTCGTCGCCCTGGTCTGGATCGCTTTTTTGACTTTGACCTAGGCACCCGAATCGGCGCGGCGGGTGATTTCTCTGCCCGGGCGGCCTATCCTCGGGGCGATACGGCGAGGGAGGCGACATGACCCAGAACACCGGGAAGGGGACCAGGGCGGACCTGGTGATTCGTAACGCGCGGATCATCGACGGGACCGGGGCGCCGTCGCGGCGGGGCGACCTTGCAGTCGCCGACGACCGGATCGTCGCGCTCGGCGAACTGAACGGCCTGGAGGCGGCGCGGCAGATCGACGCCGGGGGCAAGGCGCTGGCGCCGGGCTTCATCGACGCCCACACCCACGACGACCGGGCGGCGCTGGCCGATCCCCTGATGACCTGCAAGGTCAGTCAGGGCGTGACCACCGTGATCGCCGGCAACTGCGGGGTCAGCCTGGCGCCTCTGACCACCGACCGGCGGCCGCCGGCGCCCATGGACCTGGTCTGCGAGGACCCCTCCGGCTTCTTCGCCGACTTCGCCGGCTACCTCGACGCGCTGGACCAGGAACCGCCGGCGGTGAACGTCGCCGCCCAGGTCGGCCACGCGACCCTGCGGGTCGGCGCCATGGACGATCTTGAGCGGGCCGCGAGCGCCGGCGAGGCCAAGGCCATGCGCGCCGCCCTGGAGGATTCGCTGGAAGCCGGCGCGATCGGCTTCTCGACCGGCCTGTTCTATCCGCCGGCCGCGGCCGCGCCGACCGAGGAGGTGATCGAGATCGCCCGGGGCCTCCAGGCTTTCGGCGCCCTGCACTCGACCCACATGCGCGACGAGGGCGATCACGTGCTGGAGTCCCTGGAGGAGAGCTTCCGGATCGGCCGTGAGGCCGGGGCGCCACTGGTGATCTCGCACCACAAGTGCACCGGGCGGCGGAACTTCGGCCGCTCGGGAGAGACCCTGGCGCGGATCGATGCGGCGCGGCAGGGCCAGCCGGTCGGCCTGGACGTCTATCCCTACGTGGCTGGCTCGACCATGCTCGCCTCGGGCCGGGCGCTCAACGCCGAGCGGGTGATCGTCACTTGGTCGCAGACCCGTCCGGAGGTGGCCGGGCGCGACCTGGACGAGATCGCCGCCGAGATGGGCCTGGAGCGCGACGCGGCGGTCGAGGCCCTGTCGCCGGCGGGCGGGATCTTTTTCGTCATGGACGAGGACGACGTGCGGCGGATCCTGGCCTATCCGCATTCGATGATCGGCTCCGACGGCCTGCCCCACGACGTCCATCCGCACCCGCGGCTCTGGGGCACCTTCCCGCGGGTTCTCGGGCACTACGCCCGCGAGCTCGGCCTGTTCAGCCTGGAGGAGGCGGTGCGCAAGATGACCGCGCTGACCGCCGCGCAGTTCGGCCTCAAGGATCGTGGGGTGCTGCGCGCAGGCGCCTTCGCCGACCTGGTGCTCTTCGATCCGGAGACGGTGATCGACACCGCGACCTTCGACGATCCCAAGCGGCCCGCCGCCGGAATCGAGCTGGTGATGGTCAACGGCCGCAGGGTCTGGCAGGACGGCGCCCACGCCGGCGACCGCCCCGGCCGCGCCCTGCGCCGCCAGGACCAGGACCCGCCGCGGGCGGCGGTGGGTTAGGGAACGAGCTCTAACCCGGCCACTTCCGCTCAAAGGCTGGCAGGATTGCCTCTGTCAACCTTCGTACTTGAAGGAGAGGGACACCCGCGCCCGATAGGCAACGACCTTCCCGTTCTCAATCCTACAGTCGAGTTTGGTTACCTCGGCGATTCGCAGATCCCGCAAGCTCTTGCCTGCGGTCTCCACCGCCTGCTTGGCCGCGTCTTCCCAGGACGATTCGCTGGTGCCCACGATTTCCGTGACTCTGTAAATGCCGCTTTCGGCCATGGTCGATCCTCCCAACGGATGTGTGGTCGGGCAATCCCGCCACGAGTGATCGATGATAGGCCAATCCCGTCCGAACATCCGAAATTTCGGATGTGCCAAGGCATCAGCTCACCTGCTGACCACCTTCTGTCGCCTTGCAGAGAGGCATAGCCTTCGGCACCGGCACCGCGTTCCGGGCAAACTTCTCGATTACGGCCGGTTCTGCGGCTGGCTTGTTTTGGCCGCGGCCCCGGTCCTACGCAGCGCCTTGAGAAGGCCATCTACCTTGCTTTCCGATTTCTCGATCACCGCGCCGTATTCCTGCCTCAGCGTCAGGGCCATGCTGACGCCTTCCACGACGATATCGACGACCTTGAAGTTCTCCCCGACCTTGCGAATCCGCCAATAGACCTTGGCCAGCAAGGCGCCGTTGGATCGCTTGACGTCCATTGACACCTTGATCAGCTTCGGGTTGGTGCGATCCGCCCCGGCTCCCGTGATGTCGAAGGTCTCGCCGGTGTACCTGCTGAAGATGGTCAAGGTTTGACGGACCATCGCGTCCTCGAAGAGCTCGACGAAATCCGCGCGTTGGCCTCTTTCCAGCCGCCGCCAATGCTTGCCCAGAACCACGCGGGCCAGGACCTTCAAGTCGAAACCCTCGCGCAGCAGAGCACGCATCCGCGATTCCTGGTCTTCCCTGGTGGAGGTCTTGTCCCGGGCCACTTCGATCGCGCGCTCGCCGAGGGCGGCCAAGAAGGTGCGCGCCTCACGGTTGGCCGACTCCTCGGCGGCGGCCGGCGCCACGGACGGCAGCGCGCTGCCCAATGCAAGCACGAGAAAAACAGCCAACCAGGAGTTTGATGATTTGCTTGCCATCGGACCTTCTCCGCTCTGAGTTCCAAACCCTGCGGTCGCCAGGCTTCAGTGAAATGCTAGGCTTCCCCGGTCACGATGAATATTGATCTTGAGGACATTGAACTTGAGGACAATGGGAGGGCAGGGGGTGCTGCCGGCCAGGCAACTTCATCAGGCTGCTGTCCAAACGCATGCGGATCGTGCCGTGCTAGGCGTCTAGATCCGCCGTCTCGATGTGGAACTGGATCAGCTGCGAGTTCAGGACGCAGTTCGGGCGGATCCGGGCGCGCCGGCCGAGGACGTCCACCTTGGCTGGGTTTTCCTGAGGAGCGAATGAACCTTGGCCAATCCTCACGCCTTGCTTTGTCGGCGCCGCCACCCTCGGGCAGGTGGGTTCTGTCAAACGATTGGCGGCTCTTCCGCCAGTTCGGAGGTCAGGCCATGCTCGTAGTCGGCTTCCGGCTCAAAGGCGTCGAGGGAGCGCCCGACGATCTGCCGGCCCTCGTGCTGGGCGATGTGAAACAGCGCATCACCCTCGTGGACCAGTGGCAGATTGCTCCGCCCGATGGCGACGCCGCTGACCGGGCTCAGGATCTCGACCTCGTTCTCACCGAAAGGATCGGAAACGACGCCCAGGACCTGGCCTTCCTTGACCTGACTGCCCAGGCGCGTGGTGGCGCGCAGCAGTCCGCTCTGCGGTGCCCGAATCCATTTGCTCGAGCCGATATGCAGCGACTTCAGCTCCGGGCGTTTTCTCTTGGAAGCGGGGAGCATCTCCAAGGCGCGCATCACTCGGACGATGCCTTTGACGGCCGCCCTGATGCAGGATTCGTCGAAGCGCAAGGCTTCGCCGGCTTCGTAGACGATGACCGGGACGTTCTTCTGCGCAGCGGTCTCCCGCAGGCTGCCTTCGCGCAATCCGGCATTGATCAGGACCGGGACGCCGAAGGCTTGCGCCAGGCGCGCCGTCTCCGGATCGTCGAGGTTGCCGCGGATCTGCGGGAAGTTGTCCCGATGTATGGCGCCCGTGTGCAGATCGATGCCGTGCGTGGATTTGCTCACGATCTCGTCGACGAACAGCCGGGCAAGCCGTGCTGCGAGGGAGCCCCGCAGCGAACCGGGGAAGGACCGGTTGAGGTCTCGGCGATCCGGCAGGTATCGGGATTGCGATACGAATCCCAGGACGTTGACGATCGGCACCGCAATCAGGGTGCCGCGGATTCGCCGCAAGGCGCTGAGATTCAACAGCCGCCGAATGACTTCGACGCCGTTGATTTCATCTCCGTGTATCGCCGCGCTGACGAAGAGCCGCGGTCCGTCCCTTCGGCCATGAACGACCTGCACCGGCATGGTCATCGGCGTATGCGTCGACAGCTCGGCGATCGGGAGATCGATCGTTGCACGCTGTCCGGCTTGGACTTCGACGCTGCCAATGGATATGGGCGCCCTTTTTGCCTTCGGTCGCCTCGACTTCGCTTTCGTCACCATGGGATTACCGGCACCCTCCCTGTTTCGCCGATCACTACCAGAACTTGGGTCTGACACTGAACCCGCCATGCTCACAGCATAGCCATCAGCAAGGTCGCGATGCCAAGGAAGGAAAAGAACCCGGCGATGTCAGTGACCGTGGTCAGGATGATCGAGGAGGACTGGGCGGGATCTTGGCCCAGGCGTTTCAACGCGATCGGCACGACCGCGCCGGCAAAGCCCGCCGCGATCATGGCGAGCACCATCGACATGGCGATCACCAAGACGAGCCCGACCGATCCACTCCAGACCAGGACGCCGAGCCCGCAGGTGACCGCGATCGCCACCCCATTGATCAAGCCAACATTGACCTCCTTGATGGTCACGGCAAGCCAGTGACGCACCGTGATCTCGCGAAGCGCGAGGCCGCGCATGGTGACGGCGAGGGCCTGTGCCCCGGCGTTGCCGGATTGACCGGCGACCACGGGCAAGAGCACGGCAAGGGCGGTGACCTGAGCGATGGTGTCCTCGAACAGGCCGACGACGGTGGCCGCGAGAAAGGCGGTCAGCAGGTTGACCTGCAGCCAGGGCTGGCGCTTTCGCACGGCAAAGGACACCTTGGAGAGCGCGCGTTCGTCCTTGCTGGCACCGACCATGGTCTGAAGGGCGCCGCTCGCCGCCTCTTCCAAAGCCTTGACCAGGGTCGCGTAGCGAACCACACCGACCAGCCGGCCGTCGAGGTCGATCACGGGAATGTTCGGCAGTCGCGATTTCTCCAGAAGCTCGACGACCTCGTCCCTCGGGGCGGTCGCCTGCACGACGACGCTGGTCGGCTCAGAGATCTCCCGCAGCGTCTGGTTCAGATCGGCGATGGCGAGATCGTGGATCGCGACCCGGGCCGAAAGGCGGTTGTCGTCGTCGATCAGGAAGACCGTGTGCCGGTCCCGGAGCTTCGATCCCCGTAGGCGCTCCAACGCTTGGGCGACGGTCATCTCGGGCCGAAAGACGCCGATCCTCGCATCCATCAACCGGCCGGCGCTGTCTTCGGGATACTCCATCAGCGCCTGCAGATCGTTGCGCAGGCTGTCGTCCAAGAGAGCCAGCTGTCGCTGCCGCTCGTCCTCTTCCAGCTGGCCCAGGAGCAGGAGCGTGGTATTCGGACCCATGCCCTCGAGCACATCCTTCGCCAGCTGTTCCGGCAGATGACGCAAGATGCCTGCCGCGACATCGGGCGCCAACCAGCTGAACAGGGATCCCACTGCCTGCGCCGATTGCGTGGCAAGTGCCTGCGCGATCTCGGTGGCAGGCATGGACTCGACCTGCTTGGCTGCGTCGAGCGGATAGTCGTTGAGATAGCTGTAGTTCAGGACTTC
>JASJAL010000223.1 GCA_030067055.1 Kiloniellales bacterium
GCCGCCTTGCTGCTGGAGCACCTGGGTCAGGCCGGCCCGGCCCGGGCCCTGATGACCGCGGTCGAGCAAACCTTGGAAGCCGGGACCCTGCCCCCCGACCTGGGCGGCAGCGCGACCACCGAAGAGGTCACGGAGCGGGTCCGCCGCGCTCTCGAGGGCGAGAACGCCTGAGGCGCCTAGCACAAAAGGGGCCAGGTCGATCAAGCGTTTGTGAAGCGTCTCAAGGCCTTGTGATTGGCCCGTGACGCCTCGACCGCGCCATGCTTGGCCTGCGATGATTCTGCGCAAATCGATCCTACGGAGGCTGCGGCCGTTCGGTCCGGCGGTGTCGGCTGCGCTTCTCTTGGCTGTCGTCCATCCGGCGGCCGCGCCGGCGAGCCCCTGGGAGGCCGCCTGGCCGCGGACCGACTTCTCGCTGCACAGCGTGCCCCTGGAGGAGATCATCTCCGGCGGCCCGGGCAAGGACGGCATTCCGTCGATCGACGACCCCCAATTCGTTTCGGTCACCGAGATGCAGACGCGCGAAGAGCTTGCGCCCCAGGAGCCGGTGATCGGCTTCGCTATCGAGGGCGATGCCCGCGCTTATCCGTTGCGAATCCTGACCTGGCACGAGATCGTCAACGACGAGGTCGGCGGCCTACCGGTCGCCGTGACCTATTGTCCGCTCTGCAACTCCGCGGTGGTCTTCGACCGCCGGCTCGACGACCGAGTCCTGGAATTCGGAGTGACCGGCAACCTCCGCAAGTCCGACATGGTCATGTACGACCGCAACACCGAGAGCTGGTGGCAGCAGTTCCTCGGCGAAGCCATCGTCGGCGAGCTGACCGGCAGCCGGTTGAAGGCGATCCCGGCGCGGCTTGAGGCCTGGGAGAAGTTCTCGGCGCGCCACGCCGACGGCAAGGTCCTGGTGCCCAGCGGCAACGTCCGGCGGCCCTACGGGGTCAACCCCTATCGCGGCTACGACAGAGCGCAGCGGCCCTTCCTCTACCGCGGCGACTACCCCAAGGACATCGCGCCCATGACCCGGGTGGTCGCGGTCGGCACCCAGGCCTGGAGCCTGCCGCTACTGCGCGACAAGGAACGAGTCGAAAGCGGCGATTTGGTGCTGACCTGGGAGCCCGGACAGAGCTCGGCGCTGGATGCCGAGAAGATCGCCGAGGGCCGCGAGGTCGGCAACGTGGTGGTACAGCGCAAGACTGGGTCGGGCTTGGTCGACGTCCCCTACGACGTGACCTTCGCATTCGTGTTTCACGCCTTCCAGCCGGAAGGGACCTGGCACTTGAAGTGACCGGGACGACAGGTTCCGCCTCCGGGCGGTCACGGGGCGTGGGGTGGTTATGGCACGGGCCGCCTCACGCCCTACTTTCTTGCGAACGCCGGTATCAGCTATTCACCGCGCCGATACAGCGATCCGAGGTGCTCTGCAGATAGGCCACGAAGTCGCTGCGCGCCGCCGCGGTCCGGATCGCCCGATCGACCGCCTGCTCGAGGCCGGTCATCAGGAGGGCCTCGTCCTGCGTCGCTTCCTGGCTGTCCAGCCAGCGAAGTGCGGCTCTCTCGCTCAGGGCGAGGTATTGATCCGCCGGACCTTGCCCCGATGTGGCGCTGTTTTCGGCCCCCTGGACCGGCTGCTGGCGGTTGTGTGCAAGTAGGATGGTCGCCATGCCCGTGAAGACGGCGAAGCACTCCGCCCACTGATCCCCCGAGAGTTCGGCGCCAAGGGCATCGACGGACCGCTGTGCGGTCGCCGGCGCGGCGACCTGGGTCGCGAAAAACAAGGCCAAGATCAATACAGAACACGCTCTCATATCGCTCCCCCCAAGAAATATAGAGCGAACGATATAGAATAATTGTTTCCAATATTATAAACGCACTCTCTGTTTTTTAGATTGATATTTGAGAGTTATTTATTTCAAAGAGTACTTATTCTTGATCATGCGGCGCTGGGCCGGGACTGGCACGCCACGACCGCATCGAAGGCCGCCGCGATGACCTCGGGTCCGGCGCCCGGCCGGTGCGCCGTTTCGCTTAGGCTGCGCCGCCAGGCCCGGGCCCCGGGCAGGCCGTTGAACAGGCCGAGCATGTGGCGGGTGATACACTTGACCGGGACACCCCGCGCGGTCTCGCGTTGGGCATAGGCGATCATGGCCTCGACCACTGCTTCCCGGCTGACTGCCGGCCCGGGCTCGCCGAAGAGCCGGCCGTCGGCCATGGCCAGGAGGTAGGGATCCTGGTAGGCCGCCCGGCCGATCATCACCCCGTCGACCCGCGCCAGATGGGCCTCGGCCTCGTCCAGGCTGCGGATCCCGCCGTTGATCACGATCTCCAGGTCGGGCCGCTCGGCCTTGAGGCGATAGACCCGCTCGTAATTCAGTGGCGGAATCTCCCGGTTCTGCTTCGGGCTCAGGCCCTCCAGCCAGGCCTTGCGGGCGTGCACCGTGAAGCTGCGGCAGCCGACCGACGCCACGCTGTCAACGAAGCGCAGCAGGTCGACGTAGTCGTCCTGGTCGTCGATGCCGATCCGGGATTTCACGGTGACCGGGATCCCGACCGCGTCCTGCATGGCGGCGATGCAGCGGGCGACCAGCGCGGGCTCGGCCATCAGGCAGGCGCCGAAGCGGGCATGCTGGACCCGGTCGCTGGGACAGCCGACGTTGAGGTTGACCTCGTCGTAGCCCTCGGCCTCGGCCAGGCGGGCGCAGGCGGCCAGGTCCTCCGGCTCGGCCCCGCCGAGCTGCAGGGCCAGCGGACGCTCCGCCGGATCGAAGCCGAGGAAACGGGCACGATCGCCGTGCAGCACGGCCCCCGTCGGCACCATCTCGGTATAGAGCAGCGTCCGCCGGCTGATCAGCCGCAGCAGGTAGCGGCAGTGCCGGTCCGTCCAGTCCATCATGGGGGCGACGGAGAGTCTGCGATCTACACTTGGGGACACGGGGTCGCTCTCAGGTTCCGGAACCGCCCTAAGGTATCATGGAGTTCCTTTGCGAGGTGGTCCAATGATTGGGCCCGTTACTGAGCTTGTCGTGGCTACATCGTCACGTCGTTGCGGCAGTTGACCACCAGTTCCGCGATGGAGGCCTTGTTGGACAGCGCCAGCAAGGTCAGGACCACCTCCGCGATGTCGCCGGGCTCCATCATCTGATCCTGAGGAAAGGTCTCGACGTCCGACGTCATGTCGGTGGCGACGAAGCCCGGGCAAAGCGCGGTGCAGCGCACGCCGTCGTCCCAGCCGGCGTGGCGCGTCGCGTGGGACAGTGCCACGGCGGCATACTTGCTCATCGCGTAGCCCGCGTTGTTGTTGTAGACGGCCTTCCCGGCGATGGAGGCAACGTTGATGACGCGTCCGGCGCCGCAGCGGCGCAGATGCGGCAGGGCGCTGCGGATCATCGACAGGGGCGCCTTGACGTTGACCGCCCACATGCGGTCGAGCTCCTCGTCCTTCTCGTCCTCGACCCGGACCCGCACCGCCACGCCGGCGTTGTTCACCAGGCCGTCGATTCGCCCAAAGCGGGCCGCCGTCGCGTCCACCCATTGCCGGTGCGACGATAGGTCTTCCGCGTCATAGCGCGCCCTCAGCAGGCGCTCGGACTCCCAGCCCTCCGTCACCTGTTCGAGCGCGGCCGGATCGCGGGCGCCCAGGCTGAGCGTGTAGCCGGCCGCGTAGAGCGCCTCCGCAATGGCCCGGCCGATTCCCCGATTGGCACCGGAAACCAGGATGACGCGGCCCTCGGGCGCAAGCATGCGGCTGCTCCTTTCCGGTCAGTCGTACAAGGCCACGCAACGGACCTCGATGCTCCAGCGCTCCGGCGCGTCCGGCGGGGTGGCGGGGTCCTCGAAGGCGCTGTGAAAAGAGAAAGTGCAGGGCGCGTCCCCGCCCGTCCCGTCCCCTCGAGCACCTTCAGAGCGGGCGAGCTCGCCCGCGGAATCCCACTGCTTGATGAGCAGGGCCTCGTCGCGGGTCAGCGCGGGGTAGAAGTACCAGCGGTGATCGTCGGCATGCTTGGCGAAGTAGTTCTCGCCGATGCGGTCCTGGTAGTGGATCTCGAAGACGACCAGATGCTCCGGGTCGACGCTGGTCGCGTCGCAGAGCGCCAGCGGATGGGTGGCGACCGGTTCCTGGGCGATGTTGCGCCAGACGTTAATGATCGCGAAGCGTCCGCCGGTCAGGGCCCGCTCCACCGCCTCCTTGTCGAGCAGCGAATCGCCCTCGGCCAGCAAGCTGTGAAGAGTATCGTTCGCCCCCGGCGGACTCGTCAGGTCCCGGAGCCTTTGCGGTGCGCTGGTCAGGGTGTAGTCGCCGTGCACGACGTGTGCCGGGCCTTGCACCTGCTGGCCGCCCTGGATGCGCCGCTGGCTCTGCTTGCCGGCGGCCGACCGCACGTTGTGGTCGAAAGCCGCGGCTATACTGGCCCCGCTCGCCTCGCGCACGATCTCCGCGCAGAGCGGGTAATAGCCCCTCACCACCTGGTCGTGATCGAAGAAGTCGAGGTCGGGCCTGGCCAGGGGATGCGCGAGCATCTCGAAGCCGTTCCTGGCCAGCGTGCAGCGCTCCGCCGCCTCCAGGGGCCGCGCGTCCCGTACCCGCATCCGATGCGCAACCAGATCGACGCCCTCCCAGTGATCGTCGCTGCCGTCGCGGTCACGTCGCGTGAAGACCTTGCCGTTGCGATAGAGCGAAGGCTGCACGGAGGCGCTGAGATAGTTGAAGGATCCGGTCCCGACCGCTTGGGCCGCCAATCCCGACATCGAAGCCATGACGCTGTCTCCTCCTCTCCCCCGCCTCTCCTGCGACGCTGCCCGGCGCTGCCTTTCCAAGAATAGACTTACTCCGCTTTCTGGAGCCATTGTAATGTTGCATCACGCGAAGGGCTGGCCCTGGCCTGCTTCGGCCTTCGCAGGAAGATGAGAGCCTGATCACCAGGCCAATTGGGGAGGAAGAATCCATGGAGCTCTTTGCCGATCCGATCACGGTGAACTGCCGCAAGGCCCTCGCCGGTCTGTACCTGATGGGTGCGGACTTCAACCTGAACAAGGTCGACTACTTCGCCGGCGAGCAGAAGGGAGCTGCCTTCACGGCCCTCAACCCGAACGCCGCCCTGCCCGCCTTCAAGGACGGCGATCTGGTGCTGTGGGAGTCGAACGCCATCCTGCAGTACGTCGCCGACAAGCTCGGCAAGACCGAGTTCTATCCCAGCGATCTCGCCAGGCGTGCGGACGTCAATCGATGGCTGCTTTGGGAGGCCTCGTCGTGGTTTCCGTCCTGCTATGTCTACCTGGTGGAAAACTGCGTCAAGCCGCTGCTCGGCGGAGAGCCCGACCCGGCCGTCCTGGCCGGCGAGGCCGACAACTTCCACAAGCTGGCCGGCATCCTCGACGATCGCCTGAGCCAGGGCCCTTGGCTTTGCGGCGACGGCGTGACGATCGCCGACATCGCGGTCGCCGCGCCCATGCACCTGCACGGCTGGGCACAGCTGCCGCTGGACGACCATCCGAACCTGACCCGCTGGATGACCGAGCGCGTCGAACAGCTGCCCTGCTGGCGGGACACCCACGTCGGCGTCGGCTTCAAGGTGGGCGACGCGGCCTGACCTGAAGTCGCCGCGTGTCCGGAATCGGACGCGGGCTCCCCTCCTAATCCTCGCCCCGCCGACGCTTTTCGGCCTCGTCCCAGGCGGTCAGGGGCTGGTAGGGCGGGACGTAGCCGAGGCCTTTCTTGGCATCGGAGGAGACCGCCGCCTGCGAGGTGACCACGTCGACCACGGCCGGCGCGTTCGCGAGCGCCCGCTCCAGCGCGGCGGGCAGAGCCTCCGGCGCCTCGACCCGCTCGCCGTGGGCGCCGAGGGCGACCGCCATGGCGGCGTAGTCCGAGTGGCGCAGGGTGGTGCCCGCCACGCGGCCGCTGTAGTTGACCTCCTGGTCGTAGCGCTCGATGTTCCAGGCGGCGTTGTTGGAAACGATGAAGACCGCCTTGGCCCCGTGGCGCACGGCGGTGTCGACCTCCATGGCGTTGATCCCGTAGGCGCCGTCGCCGTTGACGGAGATGACCTGGCGCCCGGGGCAGGCCAGCGCCGCGGCGATCGCGAAGGGCACGCCGACGCCGAGACAGCCGAAGGCGCCGGCGTCCAAGTAGGTGGAAGCCGCGAGCCCGATGCGGGCGAAGCTGAGGAGGTCGCCGCCGTCCGCGACGGCGATGTAGTCCGGATCGGCGACCCGGGCAATGGCCTCGAAGATCCGGCCCGGATGGATGCGGCCGTCTTCGCAGAGGTCCGGCAGCGCGCCCAGGCCCGACCCCGCCCGCGCCCGTTGCTTGGCGCGGAGCGCCTCGGCCCATTCGGAGTCCAGGGCCGAGGGCCGGTTGCCCGCCGCCTCGACCATGGCCTCCAGGGCCAGGGCGGGCGTTGCGAAGACCTCGGGATCACCGCGCCGGTTGTCGGTCAGCTCGCCCGCCGTGTCCGCGATGCGCAGAATCCGCGCCTCCGGGAAGACCGCCGGCGAGCCATAGCCCAGCTGATAGTCCAGCTTGCGCCCGACCAGCAGCAGCAGGTCGGCATCCGCCATGGCCTGGCCGCGCACCGCGCCGGCGAAGCCGGGGTGGTCGGCGGGTACCAGGCCCCGGCTTTCCTGCGTGTCCAGGTAGAGGGCGCCGCTGGCGTCGAGCAGCCGGGTCAGCGCCGGCCCGGCGCCTCGCGCGCCGCGGCCGCTGACCACCACGGGGCGGCGCGCCGACCAAAGCGCCTCGACCGCCCGCGCCACCGTCTCCGGGTCGGGCGGGATGCGCCGCGGCGGCCTGGGCTTCAACCATTCCTCCAGGACCAGAGCCTCCGGCACCTCCTCGCGCAGGACGTCGGTGGGGATCTCCATGTAGACCGGGCCCGGCTCGCCACCTTCGCCCTGGGCAGCCGCCACCGCCTCGTCGAGCTCGCGCAGCACCTGATCGGCAACGCGCAGGGTGCGCGACCGCCGGGTGACCGGCCGCAGGATCTCGACGTGGGGAATGTCTTGCAGCGGTCCCATGTTGACCTGCGGACGCGGCGGGCAGCCGCCGATCAGCAGAACCGGCGCGCGCGCCAGCGAGGCGTTGGCGATCGCCGTGACGCAGTTGGTGACGCCGGGCCCGGCCGTCGCCATGGCGACGCCCAGCCCGCCGGTCAGCTCGGCATGGGCGTGGGCCATGTGCACGGCCGCGCCCTCGTCGCGCACGTCGACGATGCGGATGCCGAGGCGGGGCAACCAGTCCCAGATCGGCTGGATATGGCCGCCCTGCAGGCCGAAGATCCGATCGACGCCGCGCTTCTGCAGGAAGAGCGCGATTCGCGCGGCGCAGCTCTCCGGGCCCGAGCCCAGGTCGGTGCTTGCTGTGTCGGTCATGCTTCCCTCCTACCGATGCGCGTCCCGCGGTCAGTCGCCGTCCGCTTCCGCGAAGCGGTCGCGCAGCGTCCGATGCAGGATCTTTCCTGTGGCGTTCCGCGGCATCTCACCCTCGGCGATGAGCGTGATGGCACGCGGCCGCTTGTAGCCGGCGAGGCGTTCGCGGCACCAGGCCAGCAGCTCGTCTTCGCCCGTCTCGGCGCCGGCGTGCGGCACCACCACGCCCTGGACCTTCTCGCCCCACTTGGCGTCCGGCACGCCGATCACGGCGACGTCCTTGACGGCCGGGTGCGCGCCCAGGACGTTCTCGACCTCCGAGGGATAGACGTTCTCGCCGCCCGTGATGATCATGTTGCTCTTGCGGTCGACCAGGTAGTAGAAGCCCTCCTCGTCGCGCCAGGCGAGGTCGCCGACCGAAAGGTGCGCGCCATGGAAGGCCTGCGCCGTCTTCTCTGGCTGCTTCCAGTAACCGTCGAAGGCATAGGGCGTCGCAGAGTAGAGTTCGCCGACGTCGCCTTGCGGCACGTCACGGCCTTCCTCGTTCAGCAGCCGGATCGGTGCCGAGCCGACGCATTCCCGGCCGACCGAGCCGAGCTTCGTGAACTGCTCCTCGGGCTGCAGCATAGTCGCCCAGCCCTGCTCGGTGGAGCCGTAGAGCTCCCAGAGTCCCGAGTTCCTGAAGTAGTCGAGGATCGCCTGCTTTGTGTCGCGCCGCGCCGGCGCCGAGGAGATCATCAGCTTGCTGATCCGCTCGGGATTGACTCCCTCCAGAACGCCGCGCGCGAGCCCCAGCATCATCACGTAGTGGGTCGGCACCAGCGAGGTGAAGGTGGCAACGCCGTCGGCCAGAGCGCGCAACAAGTGCTCGGGGTCGAAGCTCGACCGGCTGTAGACCGTCACCGGCGCGCCGCAGTAGGTGAGCGCGCCGAGGAAGTTGAGCGAGTTCGCATGGCACAGCGGCATGACCAGCAGCCCGCTGTCGCGCCGGCTGAAGCCGAGCTCGACCTCGGTGGTCAGGGCCATCAGCGCCCCGGCGCCGTGGCTGCGGATCGCCCCTTTCGGGTTGCCGGTGGTGCCTGAGGTGTACATCAGGGTCCAGGGATCCCCCTGCGCGACCTCGACGTCGGGTTCGGTCTCGGCCGCCTTAGCGATCAGGTCCTCGTAGGCCGCATAGCCGGCCGGGGCCGCGCGGCCGCCCAGAAGGACGTAGCGCCCGACCGGGACCGGCAGCGCATCGCGGATCTCCTCGACGGGGCCAAGCAGCGCCTCTTCAACGATGAGGGCCTGCGCTTCGCAGTTCTCGACGATAAAGCGGATCTCCGCGGCGACCAGCCGGAAGTTCACCGGCACCGCGATCAGCCCCGCCTTGGCGACCGCTGCATAAATCTCCAGCCATTCGACTCGGTTGTAGGCCAGCACGGCGACTCGGTCGCCCTTGGCCAGGCCCAGGCCCAGCAGCGCGTTGGCCAAGCGGCAGGCCCGCGCGTTCCACTGCCGGAAGGTCAAGCTTCGCTCCAGGTCGGCAGCACCAATCCGATCCGGCGTCACCTTGGCGTGAGCCTGCAGCACTTGTCCCAGATTGAGCAGTTGGGCCATCGGTCAGCTCTTGGATCGCCTCTCTCATACCCACCCGTTGCAGCCCTTCGGACAGGCGCGCAATCATGCTAACTGCGTCGAGAACCCGCAAGATGAACACTGCCGGCGCGCGCCAGCAAATCTCCCCGACGGCCCGAATGACACCCTTCCTCCCGACGGATCTATGTCGGAAACCCCTGTTCCGGCCTCATCCGGAGAAGATCAGGTCTTGCGGGTTTGAGAGGTCGGGGCTCCGGCAAGGACTCATTCGATCTCGAAACTCGCCTGCGTCCAGCAAGAAACAATCCGTCGCAGCGGTCGTCGGTCTAGGAGCCCGCGGCACCAGGGAACATCATCGAGGCGGAGCCGTCCGGCATCGAGACGAGGGCGGGCCCGCCACCTATCTCAAACCCGGCAATGTTGCTAATCTTGGTATCGAGCGCTTTGGCGAGCATTACGGATGGTGGCGGCCGACTCCTGGATGGCCGGACCCGGGGACGCCCGCTTTCGGTCGACCGCTTGGACGCAATGGGGAGAGAAGAGATGACGACCAACAAGTCCATCAAGCTCAGTGACAAGGATAACGTTGCCGTCATCCTGGCCGATGTCGCCAAGGGCGACGTCGCGGAACCGGTGGCCATCACCGCGCGAGAGCCGCTTCCCCGCGGGCACAAGATGGCCGTCGTGCCGATCAAGGAGGGCGAGGCCGTGGTCAAGTATGGACAGATCATCGGGTTCGCCTCCGCCCACATCTCCCCCGGTGAGCATGTGCACGTGCACAACGTCTCCATGGGAGAGTTCGATCGCGACTACGACTTCGGCCAGGCGGTGCAGGAGACGGACATGGTGCCCGAGCCTCAACGCGCCACCTTTCAGGGCTACCGGCGCGAGGACGGCCGGGTCGGTACGCGGAACTATATCGGCATCGTCACCTCGGTGAACTGCTCGGCGACCGCGGCAAAGCAGATCGCGCGCGAAGTCGAACGGCTCGGGCTCCTGGACGACTATCCGAATGTCGACGGTATCGTACCCATCGTGCACGGGGCCGGCTGCTGCATCGGCACCGACGACGAAGCCTTCCGCATGTTGCAACGGACCATCTGGGGCCACGCGCGCCATGCGAACTTCGCTTCGGTCTTGATGTTGGGCCTGGGCTGCGAAGCCAATCAGATCCCGCTGATGCTCGAGGTCTTCGGCAACCCCTCCGAAGAGGCCTTTCACTACACGACCTTGCAGCGGGAGGGCGGGACCAGAAAGACCGTGGATGAAGCCGTCGCCTGGTTCAAATCCGTGCTGCCCAGGGCGAACGCGGTCGTGCGCGAGACGGTGCCGGCCTCCGAATTGACGGTCGGCCTTCAGTGCGGCGGCTCGGACGGTTACTCCGGGATCACCGCCAACCCGGCGCTCGGTATTGCCGTCGATACCCTGGTACGCCATGGCGGCTCGGCGGTTCTGGCCGAAACGCCGGAGGTCTATGGCGCCGAACATCTGCTGACTCGGCGCGCCGTGTCGCGGGAAGTCGGCGAAAAGCTGATCGAGCGGATCCACTGGTGGGAGGAATACGCCGCCGCCCACAACAGCAACATGAATAACAATCCGACCCCCGGAAACAAGGCGGGCGGACTAACCACGATCCTGGAGAAATCGCTGGGGGCGGTCGCCAAAGGGGGCTCGACCAACCTCGTCGGCGTCTACCGCTATGGCGAGCCGATCACGACCAAGGGCTTCGCCTTTATGGACAGCCCGGGCTACGACCCCTGCTCGATCACCGGCGAGGTCGCCTCCGGCTGCAATCTCGTGTGCTTCACGACGGGCCGGGGATCCTGCTACGGCAACAAACCGGTGCCGACCATGAAGCTCGCCACCAACACGCCCATGTACGAACACATGATCGATGACATGGATGTGAACTGCGGGACGATCGTCGACGGGACGGAAGACCTCGAGGCCGTCGGCGAGCGCATCTTTCGCCAGATGCTCGCGGTCGCCTCGGGCGAGAGGACCAGGTCCGAGGACGTCGGCGTTGGGGATGTCGAGTTCGTCCCCTGGCAAACCTGGGCCCAGATGTAGGCCCCGGCGCGAACCGCCGGCCGGCCTAGGCTTCGACCGCGCCCGGCAGCACGCCCGGCTCGCTGCCGACGACGCGGGTCTGGCGCAGGCGCCGTCGCCAGCGGTCGGCGTCGTAACCCGTCCCCCGGTGCAGCATGCAGCGGTTGTCCCAGATGACCGTGTCGCCGGCACGCCACTGGTGCGCGTAGACGTCCTGCGACCGGGTCGCACGGGCCAGCAGCTCGTCCAGCAGGCGCCGGCTATCGATCCCGGACCAGCCCGGGATCGAGCGGGCATGCGAGCCGACGTAGTAGTTCTTCAGTCCGTTACCTGGATTCCGGCGCACCAGCCGGTGGGTGACCGGCGGCAGCGAGGCCGCGTGGTTCGCATCGACGGGCGCCACCTGGCTGCGGGAGAAGACGTAGTCGTGAACCACATAGAGCGGCTCGATCGTCTCGCGCAGGCCGTCGGGCAGGCGAGCATAGGCCGCGCGCATCGAGGCGAAGGCGGTGGCTCCCCCTTCGCCCGGCACTTCGTAGGCGTGCAGGATCGATACGTAGGAGGGCACCTCCCGGAAAGAGGAGTCCGAATGCCACAGCTGGTTGCCCGTCTGGTAGTGAGTGTTGGCATGGGCGGAGCCGCGCTTGCTGCCGTCGTCCTGCACGTTGCCGACGGTGCCGAAGTAAACCACCTTGCCGGTCCTGCCGAAGGTGACGTGCTCCGCTTCCGGCTCCCCCAGCCGGCGGGTGAAGGCCAAGTGCCTCTCGTCGCTCATGTCCTGATCGGGAAAGCAGAGCACCGAGTAGGTGTCGATTGCTTCCCGAACCTTCGCCAGCGCGTCTTCCGCCATGTTGCCATCCAACGTCACGCCGGTGATCCGCGCCCCGAAGTCCTCATGCAGAGGTTCGATCTCGATCTGTGTCATCCCTGCAGGGTCCGTCCTGCAGTGAACGCCGTCAAGGGTCCAAGGGCACCTCAACTGCTGATGATCCCTGCATGGATCGATGCGAAGGCGATGACCGCAGCGAGCGACTCACGCCGCGCTTCAATCCCGGTAGGCTTCCGCCGTGAGGACGACATAGAGCTTGCGCACCGGTTCCTTGACGTCCCAGGTGCAAGCGCAGCCGCGCGGGAGTATGAAGCTGTCGCCAGCCGTGAAGGTCTCGACCGCACCTTGGTCGTCGATGACGTCGATGCGGCCCTCGAGCAAATAGACGAACTCGTCGTAGGGCGCCGCTTCGTAGACGTGCTTGTTGGGCGCACACTCCCAGACGCCCGCGTCGAGCTGTCCGGTCTGGTCCGCATAGAAACTGCGGCCGCGTTCCTGCGGATCGCCCGACCGCAGCATCTCCGGTGAAATGTAGTCCGTCGCCTCGAGGCCGGCGAAGGCGCCGCCGGTTGGAAGGCGAATGCACTTGTGGCTCGTCATGGTCGTTCTCCCTCTGCTGTCTCAATGCCATTGGTCCGGCAGCGCCGCTTTGCGGCGCGCCATGAAGTCGCGCAGGGCCTCGTCGATCGCCGGGTCCAGGGGCGGCGCCTGGTAGTCGGCCAGCATTTGCTTCCAGCACCGGTTGGCCCGCCGCTCGAGGTCGTGGCGGCCGTTCTCGGCCCACTGCTCGTAGGAGTCCGTATCGGTGAGGTCGGAAAGGTAGTTGGCGGTCTCGAAATGGGCCAGGGTATGGGCGGTGCCCAGGAAGGCCTCCCCGGGCCCCGCCTCCCGGTAGGCCTCCGCGGCCAAGCCAGCGTCGTCGATGGTCAGGCCGCGCAGCATGCGCAGCAACATCCCGCAGTGGTCCAAGTCTATGGCGAACTTCTCGTAGCCTATGGTGAGCCCACCCTCGAGCCAGCCGGCGGCGTGGAAGACGAAGTTGGTGCCGGCCAGGATGCCGGCCATCATGCTGGCGACGGATTCCTGCATCGCCTGGCCGTCCGCGACCTTCGAGGCGGTGAGGTGGCCGCCACAGCGCAGCGGCAGGCCGAGCCGGCGGCAGAGCTGGGCGATGGCGAAGGTCGAGAGGTTGGCCTCGGGCGTGCCGAAGGTCGGCGCGCCGGTCTTCAAGTTCATGGTGGTCAGGAAGTTGCCGTAGACGACCGGAGCGCCCTTGCGGACCAGTTGGCTGAGCGCGATGCCGGCCATGGCTTCGGCATGGGCCTGGGCCAGCAGGGCCGGCTGGGTGACCGGCCCCATGGCGCCGCCGAGGATGAAGGGCGA
>JASJAL010000224.1 GCA_030067055.1 Kiloniellales bacterium
GGGATGGCTCTCCAGGCCGGGGTAAAGCACCGCCTCCAGCTTGGGATGGCCCTCGAAGTGGCTGGCGAGCTCCAGCGCGTTCCGCGAGGCCTGGTCGAAGCGCACCGCCAGGGTGCGCAGGCCGCGCAGCAGCAGCCAGGCCTCGAAGGGCCCGAGCATGCCGCCGGTCAGGTTGCGCACCTGCTTGACCTCCTCCCAGCGGGCATCGGCCTTTGCCGCGACCAGCACGCCGGCGGTCACGTCGCTGTGGCCGTTCATGTACTTGGTCGCCGAGTGGAAGACGAAATCGGCGCCGTGCTCGAGGGGCCGGGTGGTCACCGGCGGTGCCACGGTCGAGTCGACGCCGAGCAGCGCGCCGGCCTTGTGCGCCGCCTCGGCGGCGGCGGCGATGTCGATGACCTGCCAGTTCGGATTGGTGGCCGACTCGATCCAGACGATGTCGGTCTCGCCGGGCCGGATCGCCTGCGCCAGGGCCGCGGGATCCGAGGCGTCGAAGAAGTCGAGGCCGATGCCACGCCGCTCGGAGATGCGGCGCAACCAGTCCTGGCCGGTGTGATACATGACCCGGGGCGCCACGATATGCCGGCCGCTGTCGACGGTCTCGAAGAGGCTGGTGACCGCGGCCATGCCGGAGCCGAAGAGGCGCGCCTCGTCACCGCCGTCCAGGGCCGCGAAGATGCGCTCGCCGAGGTCGTCGCTCGGGCTCCGCGACCGGGCATAGTGGTATCCCGCCGGCGGCAGGTAGTCGGCGTCGCGGGCAAAGGTCGTGGCCGGCTGGATCGGCGGCGCGACGGCCCCTGTCGCCGGATCGAGATAGTGATCGATCTGCGCCAGGATCGATCTCGGTGATAGCGCCGCCTTGTCCGTCATGCCCCTGCTCCTGACCGTCGTATCGGAGGCTTCATGCCTCCGAGCAGCGCATGCCGGAGCGGCGCGCCGGAGTCAAGCGGTGGCGGGCTGGGCCTTGTCCTTGGTCTTGCGGAACAGGGGATCGAGGTCGACCAGCCAGCCGGCCAGGCGCCAGATCGGCCAGGTCAGGGCTATGGACAGGTAGCCGTCGACCGCGTAGTGCCAGCCGAGGTGGACCGAGCCGATCAGGATCAGGATCAAAAACCCGGTCATCAGCCAGCCCAGCAGCCGATGGACGCGCCAGCCTAAGAGGACGAAGAGGAAGGTCGAGGCGACGTGCATCGATGGCATCGCCGAGATGCCGCGGGCGAGCAGGACCTCGCCGCTCTGGTAGTCTTCCCAGAGCATGGACTGCACGTTGAGCTGCGGCAGGTAGTGATCCTGGCCGACGAGCCGAAGATAGTCGAAGAGCGGCGCGTAGGGGTCGGGTTCTCCGGTCACCAGCGGGTAGTAGCAAGGTCCGGCCGAGGACAGCAGCGTGGCCGCCAGATTGCCGACCAGGCTCCAGACCAAGAGGACGCTCAGGAAGAACTGCATCCTGAGGCGCGGGTCGGCGGTACTGAAGGCCTGCCAGAACATGGTCGCGTTCAGGACCAGGAACCAGAACTGGTAGTTGAAGCTGATCACCTCGGTGACCGCGGGCACGCCGATCACCGGCTGCAGCAGCGCCCAGGGCGCGACCCCGCCGTGCAGCGCCAGGTCCCACTCCATGAAGGTCCGGTCCCAGACGAAGGGCTGGATATGAGGAATCATCACCTTGAAGGAGGTGAAGACCGAGAACATCACCGTGACCAGCAGAATCATCAGCGCCGCCCCGGCCAGGCATTCCACCGTCAGGAAACGCTCGCGGTAATCCCGGGCCAGATGGGCGATCAGCCGCTTCGGCCGCTTGATCAGCATGACGAAGAGCAGGTGCCCGAGGACGAAGGCAATCAGGTAGAGGATCAGCATGGCCAGCAGGGCGTCGCGGTAGAGTGAGAGCCTGATGTAGTCCTCGAGGCCGTAGAGCCGCGGAATGATCTGCCCCGCCGCCAGGAAAACCGCGAGGCCGGCCAGAAAGAGAGCGTGGCCGCGCAGAACCCGCCACAGTTCGGCGGCGAGTCGGCTGGCGAAGGCCGGAGGGTTCAGGCTTTGGATGAAGGCCATGGCGGCAGAGTGCTTGCGGAAGGTGGCGATACGGTAAACCCGCGGCGCAGCACTCTGGCCGGGCTAGGCCGGAGCTGCGGCGGTCCCCGGCCGCCTGAACAGAGGGTCGAGATCGACCAGCCAGCCGGACAGGCGCCAGATCAGCCAGGTCAGCGGGACGGCAAGGTAGCCGTCGATGGCGTAGTGCCAGCCAAGATGGACGGAGCCGATCAAGATCATCACGAAGAACCCGGTCAGCACCCAACCCAGCCAGCGATGGACCCGCCAGCCCAGCAGCATGAACAGGAAGGCCGAGGAGACGTGCATCGACGGCATGGCCGAGACCCCGCGCGCCTGGTCCATCCCGCCGCCCTGGTGATCGTTCCACAGCAGATCTTGCACGTAGAGGGCGGGCACGTAGTGAGTCTCGGCCGTCTGCTGCAGGTAGGTCATCAGGGGCACGAAGGGGTTTGGCCCGTCCGAGACGAAGTGGAAATAGCAGGGCCCGGCCGAGGACAGCAGCGTGGCGAGCAGCGAGCCGAGAAGGCTCCAGGTCAGCACCGTGGCCAGCAGGTACTGCATCCTGAGGCGCGGGTCGGCCAGGCTGAAGCCTTGCCAGAAAAGCAGGCCGTAGAGCACGAAGAGCCAGAGGTGATACGCGAAGTTCACGACCACCGTCGCGACAGGATAGCCGAGCAGCGGATGCAGCAGTTCCCAGGGCGCCACGCCGCCATGCAAGGCCTGGTCCCAGAGGGCGAAGGTCTCGTCCCAGGAGAAGGGGTTGATCTTGGGGATCATGATCTTGAAGGAGGTAAAGACCGAGAAGAAGATCGGCAGGGCCAGGATCAGAAGGAGCCCGTTGGTCAGCCGCTCCGGCAGTAAGAAGCGCTCCCGGTAGTCCTTGACCAGGTGCGCGACCAGCCGCTCCGGCCGTTTCACCGCCATGACGAAGACCGCGTGGCCGATCACGAAGGCGGCGAGGAAGGCGAAGATCACGATCGGCAGATTTTCCAGGTAGAGCGCGATCTCGAAGTAGGCCTCGAGACCGTAGTGGCTGGAGACGATCTGGCCGGCTGCGGTGAACAGCAGGATCGCCCCGTAGAACCACGCATGCCGCCTGAGGCCACGGGCAATGTGGCCGCCGAGGGTGCTCGGGAGCGCCGAGACTGTCAGGCTCTGCATGGGGTCGCCCCGTCAAGCTGCTGCTTGATCAAGGTCGTAGAGGAGGGAGATTGGAAAAGCCTTAACTTGTTGCGATCTCGTGCCTTTCCAGCCACGGCGAGCCCGGCTGCAGGGGCTCTTCCATGGGCTCCTGCCAAGCGCGCTTGCCGTTGTCCGGCGCCGTGGCTTCGAGGTGATTGCGCTAATGTATAGCTGCGGGCGGCGTCCGGCCCGCGCCCTTCATTCCTCGATCGTGAACCCCAGACCGCCGGCACTCAGGTCGATCTCGACGCCCTCTTGATCCGCGCTGAGGTGGATCTTGACCTTCGTGACCTCGTTCTCCAGGACCGAGATCGACTTGCCCTTGACGAAGGCGCCACCGGCCCCGAGCTTGCCATAGCGGCCGTTGAAATCCTCGGGCTTCGTCAGTCCGAAGACCTTGCCTTTCCCGGTTACCGTGGTGAAGCCGGCGGTCACGACCTTGCCGCCGCTGACCTTGAAGGGAAGCTCGGTGCCGTCCTTGAGCGTGAGCACGCCATTGCCCCATTGAACGCCGACACCGAGGCCGACATTGGTCGATTCGAAGGTGATGGTTGCATCCGGCTCTTCCTCGGCGTGGGCCGGTGCCTGAAGGATCAGGGCTGCGACCACGAAGGTCGCAAGGATCCGGGCTAGTGCCATGCTCTGTCTCCGTTCCCGTCAGTCGCGGTGTAATGCCAAACCGGGAATCCGCTCGCAAGGTCCACCCGGCGAGGTGAGCATGACATACAACTTATCGATGAGCCACAGACGTGATGGAGATCGGCCGCCGGCGATTGGATCCAACCAATTCGCCGCCGTTTCGCACGGCTGGCCTCTGCCCCTCAGCCTTGGGCGGGTGCGGCCTCCCGCTCGACCTTCAGGACCGTGCCCTCGACCCCTGTCACCCGGACCTTGGTCCCGGCCGGCAGGTCCTCGCCCTCGATCTTCCAGCGGCTGTCGTCGACCCGGACCACCCCCGTGCCATTGGTGATTCCGTCCTCGAGGGTGAAGGTCCGGCCGACGTACTGCTCGCCGCGTCGGTTGAGGGTGGGCAGATCGGTTTCGGTCGGATTGCGCTTTTGGTAGTAGCGCCACGCCACGATCGAGGCGACCGATAGCGCCCCAAAGAGTAGGAACTGAAGCTCCCAGCTCAAACCTGAAATGATCAGTAACAGCAGGCCTACGACCCCGGCCGCGATACCCATCCAGAGAAAAACCGCTCCGGGCGCTAAGATCTCGATGAGCAGCAGGAGTACGGCGGCGATCCACCAGTGCCAGTACTCGATCTGTTGAAATACCTCGATCACTGCCCGGCTCCGCTGGGCGGCACGCTGCCGCCAGCCGGCGGCACTGGGCTCCGCGGGCTCGGCGGTCGGGAGCCGTTGCCGCCGCGGCTGCCACCGCCGTCGTTGAAGGCGTCGCGAGCGATGTCGGCGATGCCGCCGATGGCGCCGATCACGCCGGCCGCCTCCATCGGCAGAAAGAAGGTCTTCTGGTTGGGCGAGGTCGCGAACTGGGCCAGGGCGTCGACGTAGCGCTGGGCAACGAAATAGTTGATCGCCTGGACATCGCCACGGCTGATGGCCTCGGACACCATGGTGGTCGCCTTGGCCTCGGCCTCGGCCTCGCGCTCGCGCGCTTCGGCGTCGCGGAAGGCGGCCTCGCGGCGGCCCTCGGCGGCCAGAATTTGCGCCTGCTTCTCGCCCTCGGCGCGCAGGATCTCAGCCTGTCGACTACCCTCGGCCTGGAGGATGTCGGCGCGCTTCTCGCGCTCCGCTTTCATCTGCCGGGCCATGGCGTCGACCAGGTCGCGCGGCGGCGTGATGTCCTTGATCTCGATCCGGGTCACCTTGATGCCCCAGGGCTCGGTGGCGTCGTCGACGATGGACAGCAGGCGGGCGTTGATCTGATCGCGCTCGGACAGCAGCTCGTCCAGGTCCATGGAGCCCATGACCGTACGGATGTTGGTGATCGCGAGATTGAGGATCGCCCGTTCCAGGTTGCGCACCTCGTAGGCCGCTTTGGCTGCGTTCAAGACCTGGAAGAAAACCACGCCGTCGACCTGGACCACGGCATTGTCCTTGGAGATCACTTCCTGGGAGGGCACGTCCAGGACCGTCTCCATCATGTTCATCTTCGCGCCGATCCGGTCGACGAAGGGGACGATCAAGCGAAAGCCCGGGACTAGGGTCCGCGTGTAGCGACCGAAGCGCTCGACCGTGTACTCATAGCCCTGTGGGACCGTCTTGACGCTCGCGATCACCACTGAAAGGAGCAGTACGACGAAAAGAATGATGGCCAAAACGTGAGGGCTAAGGAGACTTTCCATGACGTGGTCCTCAAACCGCGGCCGGAACCGCGGTCCCCAATGGTTAACGGAGTTGAATCGTTACTATAGGTCGGAGCCTAATGATTTCCTAAGGTTCGGATAGGCCGCGCATCAGCCCTGACCCTCGCTCTGCCGGGCGACGAATCGGCGGACGCGCCGTACGCCATACCAGACCAGACCGGCGACGACGGGAATTGCCAGTCCAGGAGCGATGTCGGCGTCGAGGGGCAGGCCCGAGACCTTGAGGGCCTTGGCGGCGTAGGCGACCAGGCCGACGAGGTAATAAGTGATGGCCGCCACCGACAGGCCCTCGACCGTCTCCTGCAGGCGCAGCTGCAGCCGGGCGCGCCGGTCCATGCGCGCCAGGACATCCTGGTTCTGGGCCTGCATCTCAATATCGACCCGGGCCCGCAGCAGCTGGCTGGCGCGGGTCAGGCGCCGCGACAGGCGGTCGACCCGCTCGGCCACGGCCCGGCAGGTCCGGATCGCCGGGCTGAGGCGGCGGTCCATGAACTCCCCGAAGGTCTGCAGCCCTTCCAGGCGGACCTCTCGCAGCTCCTGGATCCGGCGCTCGACCAGGGCGTGGTAGGCGCGGGCGGCGGAGAAGCGATAGCCGGTCCGGGCCGCGACCTGCTCGATCTCGCCGGACAGCCGGGTCAGCTCCGCCAGCATCCGGCGCTCGTCGTCCAGCGCGGCGATCTCGGGCATCCGCCCGGTGATTTCCGCCAGGCCCGCCGCGGCGGCGCTCAGTTTCGGCCCGGTCTCGCGGGCCAGAGGCAGGGCGAGCAGCGCCATCATCCGGTAGGTGTCGATCTCCAGCAGCCTCTGCACCAGGCGGCCGGTCTGGCGCGGCCGCAGGTGCCGGTCCTTGATCAGCAGCCGGCCGAAGCCGTCGGCGTGGATCGTGAAGTCCATCCAGGCGCAAGCTGCGCCGCCGATGACCTCGGCGCCGCAGAAGCGGTCGTTCTCGAAGATGGTGAGCAGTTCCTCGAATCCCGGCTCCTCGGCTTCGGGGCCGAGGACTTCGACCTGCACGGCGACCAGGCGCTCGCCCGGCAGTGCGGCGAGCCAATCCGGCGGCACGGCCTCGGTCGCCGGCGCGGCGAAGGGCGACCCGGTTTCGCCGCCGCCATAGAAGGTATAGGTCGAGAACTCGGCGTGGCGCTCCCATTTCAGGCTGAAGGCGCCGAAATCCAGCAGCAGGTGAATGTCGTCGTCCCGCGGCGGGTCGACCCCGTAGTCCGCGCAGAGCCGGGCCAGGTGCGCGCGGTCCTCGGCCCCGCCGCCCTCGCCGGTCAGCAGGGCCAGATGCAGGGCGCGCAGCGGCGCGACCAGCTTGGCGTAGGGCCGGGCGTGGACCTCGTCGTTCAGGCGCCGTCGTAGCGGATGATCCTTCATGGCCCGCGGCCTTCCCCCTCCTGGCCTCGTTTCGTCTTTGGCAGACCAGGGTTTTCACCTATCTGCCGCCGGCCCGCTGGCTTTGCCCCGGGCCGCGTCCATATGTAGAACTATAGCTGCCGGCCTTCGCAACCGGCTCGATTTTCATGGCGCCGAGCTTGGCGCCCGCCTTTGCTCCAAGAAGGGCCCCCCGATGAGTCACATTGCTACCACCGACGAACTCTTCTTCACCCGCGCCGGCCTCGACCGTGCCCGCCTCGAGTCCATCGTCGACGAGGCCTTGAACGGCGCCGATGACGGCGAGCTCTTTCTCGAGTACCGACAGTCCGAGGCTCTGTCCCTGGACGACGGACGGATCAAGTCGGCCAGCTTCGACACCATGCAGGGTTTCGGCCTGAGGGCGGTCGCCGGGGAGGCGGCGGGCTACGCCCACGCCAGCGAGCTCTCGGAGGCGGCGGTGCGCCGTGCCGCCGAGACGGTGCGCGCGGTCCACGCCGGCCGCAGCGGCAACCTCGCCGGCGGACCGCAGGGCACCAATCGCCTGCTCTACGCCGACGACAACCCGCTCGGCGACCTGGGCCACGAGGCCAAGGTCAAGCTGCTGACCGAGATGGACGCCTACGCCCGGGGCAAGGACCCGCGGGTCAAGCAGGTCATGGCCTCGCTCGCCGGCGAATGGCAGGCGGTGCAGATCCTGCGCCCGGGCGGCCAGCGCCTGGCCGACGTGCGACCGCTGGTCCGGCTCAACGTCAACGTCGTGGTCGGCGAGGGCGAGCGCATGGAGAGCGGCAGCTACGGCGGCGGCGGGCGGATCGCCTTCACCACCCTGGTCGAGCCGGACTACTGGCGCGCCGCGGTCGACGAGGCCCTGCGCCAGGCCCTGGTGAACCTGGAGTCGGTGCCGGCGCCGGCCGGCGAGATGCCGGTGGTCCTAGGCCCGGGCTGGCCCGGGGTGATGCTCCACGAGGCCGTGGGCCACGGCCTGGAGGGCGACTTCAACCGCAAGAAAACCTCGACCTTCTCGGGCCGGATCGGCGAGCAGGTCGCCTCCAAGGGCGTGACCGTGGTCGACGACGGCACGATCGGCGACCGCCGCGGCTCGCTTACCATCGACGACGAAGGCACGCCCAGCGAGTACACCGTGCTGATCGAGGACGGCACCCTGGTCGGCTACATGCAGGACCGCCAGAACGCCCGCCTGATGGGCATGAAGCCGACCGGCAACGGCCGGCGCCAGAGCTACGGCCACATCCCCATGCCGCGCATGACCAACACCTACATGCTGGCCGGCCCGCACGAGCCGCAGGAGATCCTGGGCTCGGTCGACAAGGGGCTCTACGCGGTCAACTTCGGCGGCGGCCAGGTCGACATCGTCTCGGGCAAGTTCGTCTTCACCTGCACCGAGGCCTACATCATCGAGAACGGCAAGCTGGGTCCGGCGGTCAAGGGCGCGACCCTGATCGGCAACGGCCCCGACGCCATGACCCAGGTCCGCATGGTCGGCAACGACATGAAGCTGGACAGCGGCATCGGCACCTGCGGCAAGGACGGCCAGGGCGTCCCGGTCGGCGTCGGCCAGCCGACCATGCTGCTGGACGGGCTCACGGTGGGCGGGACCGCGGCCTAGGCAGCTCCGAGTCCCATCTGTTATCACCGGGCTTGAACCGGTGATCCATGGCCGGCGCGGAGTACGGCTTCATCCATGTATGCCCGGATCGCACGCCGCGCCGCGCGTACGCGCTCCGGGCACGACAGCAGTAGTTGATTTTGCCGAGACAGCCGGACTCGCCGCCCTCAACCCTCTTCGGGGAGGTAGTCCTCTTCGCTGAAGTTCTTGCCGAAGTCGGCGAGGGCGGCTTCGGCGCGGCCCATCTGTCGGCCGCCGCTGCCCTTGGCCTCGGGGATGTGGACCGCGGCGTAGGCCTCGATCTCGACCAGGAAGCTCGGGTTCGACAGCCCGGCGACGATCAGCACGGTCGAGGCGGTGGTGATGTCGCCCAGGACCTCGTCGCGGACCGCACGGTAGACCTCGACGTCCTGCATCCGGGTCAGGTAGGCGGTCACCTTGACCAGGTCGCTGGGCACCATGCCCGCGGTGTCCAGGACCGTCAGCAAATTCCGCCAGGCCATCTCGATCTGCGGCTTCGGCCCCTCGGCCAGGCGCCCGTCGGCCTTGACCCCGACCTGCCCGGAGATGAAGACGATGTTGGCCGGATAGGGCACCTCGACGCCGTGGTGATGGCGCAGGGCGGAGGCGGAGAGGCCTGGAGGGTTGTGGATTTTCAGCATGGCGGTCCCGCTGCTCTAGCACCAAGAGTCTTTCGACTTGGTTAGTGGCGGGTTACCCCTGAGGGGTCATGGGCACGTGCGGGCGCCTCAGTAGGCGCATTCGCGGTAGAGCGCCTGGAAGTCGATCCGGTGGTCCTGGAGGTAGGCGTCGATCAGGCCCTGGGCCGGACAGATCCCGGTCTCGACGATCTCGTAGAGCACCTTGAGATAGCAGCTCTCGTCGCGGCCCTGCCAGTCCTCGCGCTTGCGCGCGGCGAGGCCGGAGGCGGCGAGATCGAGGACCTCGCGGGCCAGATCGTTGAGCGCCCGGCCCCGGAAGGGGGTCTTCAGGCCCTGGCGCGGCACGGCGCTGCGCAGGTAAGCGTGCTCCTCCGGAGTCCAGTCCTTGGCCAGGTCCCAGGCGGCGTCCAGCGCCGACTGATCGTAGAGCAGACCGACCCAGAGCGCCGGCAGGCCGCAGAGCGAGCGCCAGGGTCCGCCGTCGGCACCGCGCATCTCGATGTAGCGCTTCAGGCGCACTTCGGGGAACAGGGTGGTGACGTGGTCCGCCCAGTCGCTCATGGTCGGCCGCTCGCCCGGCAGGGCGGGCAGCTTGCCCTCCAGGAAGTCGCGGAATGACTGGCCGCTGGCGTCGAGGTAGGTGCCGTCGCGATAGACGAAGTACATCGGCACGTCGAGTACGTGGTCGGCATAGCGCTCGAAGCCCATGCCGTCCTCGAAGACAAAGGGCAGGATGCCGGTGCGGTCGGGGTCGGTGTCGGTCCAGACGTGGCTGCGGTAGCTGAGGAAGCCGTTGGGCGCGCCGTCGGAGAAGGGCGAATTGGCGAAGAGCGCTGTGGCGATGGGCTGCAGCGCCAGGCCGACTCGGAACTTCTGCACCATGTCGGCCTCGGAAGCGAAGTCCAGGTTGACTTGAACGGTGCAGGTCCGAAGCATCATGTCGAGGCCGAGGGAGCCCTGCTTCTGCATGTAGGCGCGCATGATGTCGTAGCGCCCCTTGGGCATGATCGGGATCTCGTCGCGCGCCCACTCGGGCAGGAAGCCGAGACCGATCAGGCCGACGCCCAGCGGCTCGGCGACCTGCTTGACCTCGTCCAGATGGCTGTGCACCTCGCTGCAGGTCTGGTGGATGTTTTCCAGCGGTGCGCCCGAGAGCTCGAGCTGGCCGCCCGGCTCCAGGGTGATGTTGCAAGCATCCTTCTGCAGGGCGATGGGATTGTCGTTCTCGAAGACCGGCTCCCAGCCCAGCTGGGCCAGACCCTCCAGCAGGGCCCGGACGCTGCGCTCGCCATGATAGGGCAGGGGCCGCAGGCTTTCCCAGCAGAATCCGAACTTCTCGTGCTCGGTCCCGATGCGCCAGTCCTGGACCGGCTTGCAGCCCTCCTCGAAATAGCGGACCAGATCGGCCTTACCGGTGATCGGGGCACCCTTGGTTTGCGGCGGGGCGGACATGGGCGATCGCTGACCTGGAACAAGGAGAGAAGGAAAGAGGGTCGCGTCAGTCTCCATCGCGCAGCGGCGGCCGCGACCGGCCGTCGCCCAGAATCGCCTGCCAGGAGGCGATGGCGGCCAAGGCCGCCGTGTCGGCCCGCAGCACCCTCGGGCCCAAGCCGACCTTGATAACAAAGGACAAGTCGTTCAGGGCGTCAAGCTCGGATCGCGCGAAGCCGCCCTCCGGCCCGGTCATGATCGCCCAGGCTCCGGCCCCGTTTTCCGGCTCTTTTCGGGACAAGTCGAGCAAGGCCTCGGCGATCGGTTGCGCCGCGCCGCTCTCGGCGCAGACCAGGAGGCTGCGCTCCCGCGGCCAGGCGTCGAGCAGCTTGCCGAAATCGGTGACCGGATGGACCTCGGGCAGGTCCAGGCGCTCGCATTGCTCGGCGGCCTCGCGGGCGTTGGCCTGCAGGCGCTCCAGGTTGACCCGGCTGACTGCGGTGTGGCGGGTCATCATCGGTTGCAGGGCGGCGCAGCCCAGCTCGGTCGCCTTCTCGACCAGGAAATCGAGCCGGGCCCGCTTGATCGGCGCGAAGACCAGCCAGAGGTCCGGCCCGCCCGCCTGCGGCCGTCGCTGCGCCTCGATCGCCAGCGAGCACCAGCCCTTGCCCAGGCCCTCGATCCGGGCCAGCCATTCGCCGTCGCGGCCGTTGAAGAGGGCGACGGGTGCGCCGCGCTCCAGGCGCAGCACGCTGCGCAGGAAATGGGCGCGGGCGTGGTCCAGGCCTAGGGTCAGCCCGGGGCCCAGATCCTCCTCGGTCCAGAGCCGGGTGACCGGGCGCGGCCCGCTCGTGCCGCCGCCGGACGCGTTATCCTCCGTCATTTCGCTTCCCTGTTGTCAGCGACCTCTTGCGCCGGGTCTTGAGCCGGGCCGGGCCGCCTGCGCAAGATAACAGCATGAGGCAGCCCGCCCAGACAACGACAGAGCCGGCGACGAAGGCAGCGTCCGCGGCCAGCGACATCCGGCGCGACCACTGGACCTTGCGCCTGTCGCCGGCGCCCTTGCGGCCCTACCTGCGCCTGGCCCGGGTCGACCGGCCGATCGGGACCTGGCTGCTGCTCTTCCCCTGCTGGTGGGGCCTCGGCCTGGCGGCCGCCGCGACGGGGACCTGGCCGAATTGGCTCTACGTCTTGCTTTTCGCGATCGGCGCCCTGGTCATGCGCGGCGCCGGCTGCACCTACAACGACCTGGTCGATCGGGACTTCGATGCCAAGGTCGCACGCACCGCGACCCGGCCGATTCCCAGCGGCGAGGTGACGCCGCGCCAGGCCGCGGTCTTCATGGCCCTGCAGATGCTGGTCGGCCTGGCCGTGCTCCTGCAGTTCAACCGTTTTTCCATTTTGCTCGGCGTGGCGTCGCTGGCCCTGGTCTTCACCTACCCCTTCATGAAGCGGATCACCTACTGGCCCCAGGCTTGGCTGGGCCTGACCTTCAACTGGGGTGCCCTGATGGGCTGGGCGGTGCTGGAGGGGAGCCTGGCCCTGCCGGCATTTCTCCTCTACTCCGCGGGCATCGCCTGGACCCTGGGCTACGACACCATCTACGCGCACCAGGATAAGGAGGACGATGCCCTGATTGGCGTGAAGTCGACGGCGTTGAAGTTCGGTGCCGCCTCCAAGCCCTGGATTACGGCCTTCTATGCCGTGACGGTGGCGCTGCTGGCGGCGGCCGGCCTCGCCGCCGGCCTCGGCCTGCCCTTCCTCCTGGCCTGCGGCGCCGTGGCCCTCCAGCTCGCCTGGCAGGTTCAAACCCTCGACATCGACGACCCGCAGAACTGCATCGACCGCTTCCGCTCGAATCGCTGGACCGGCTGGCTGCTCTTCGCCGGCTGCCTCGCCGAAACCGCCCTGGCCTGACCTTCGATGATGGACGAAGCTGCCGCCTTCGTGCGCGACAACACGGCGGTCGAACGGCCGCCCCTGGTGCCCGAGGTGGCGCTGCATCTGGCGAGCGAGGTCGTGCCGCTGTGGCAGGCGACCGAGGCGGACCTGGCCAAGACCGGCCTGCCGCCGCCCTTCTGGGCCTTCGCCTGGGCCGGCGGCCAGGCGCTGGCGCGCTTCCTGCTCGACCAGCCGGACTGGGTTGCCGGCAAGCGGGTCCTCGACTTCGCCGCCGGCTCCGGGGTGCAGGGCATTGCCGCCGCCCTGTCCGGCGCGGCCCGGGTCGAGGCCAGCGAGATCGACCGCTTCGCCCTGGCCGCCTTGGCGCTCAATGCGACGGCCAACGGCGTCGATCTGGAGCTGCGCGACGAGGACGTGCTGGAGCTCCCGAATCCCGGCTGGGAAGTCGTGCTGGCCGGTGACGTCTGCTACGAGCGGCCCATGGCCGCGCGGGTCGCGCGCTGGCTGGGC
>JASJAL010000268.1 GCA_030067055.1 Kiloniellales bacterium
CTGGCCGGATTCTTCGGCAAGTTCTACGTCTTCATGGCCGCCATCGAGGCGGGGCTTTACACCTTGGCGGTGATCGGCGTGCTGACCAGCGTGGTCGGCGCCTTCTACTACCTGCGGATCGTCAAGCTGATGTACTTCGACGAGCCGCTGGAAGGCTTCGACCGGCCCTTGGCCCGGGAAACGGGCGTGATCCTGGCGGCGACAGCCCTGGCCGTTGTGCTGTTCTTCATCGCCCCGGGTCCGCTGCTCGACACCGCCCAGGCGGCTGCAGCCTCCTTGTTCCCTGAATGAGCAGCCCGGCTCCAGAAGAAAACTCGCCGAGATTGCCGCCCGCCTACCGCCTGGTGGCACTGGACTCCGTCGGCAGCACCAACGACGAAGCGCGCCGCCTGGCCGCTGAGGGCGCCGAGGACGGGACCCTGGTCTGGGCGCGGGAGCAGACCGGCGGCCGCGGTCGGCGCGGCCGCCATTGGGAAAGCCACAGGGGTAACCTCTTCGTCTCGCTGGTCCTGCGCCCGCAGTGCAGTCTGGCGGAGGCCGCGCAACTCGGCTTCGTGGCCGCTCTCGGTCTCGGGGATGCGATCGGTTCGGTCGCGCCGCCCTTGATCGAGGTCACCTACAAGTGGCCGAACGACGTCCTGGTCAACGGCCGCAAGGCGGCGGGAATCCTGCTCGAAAGCCAGGGCACCGAGAACAGCGACTGCGACTGGCTGGTCCTGGGCGTGGGAGCCAACCTCGTCAGCTTTCCGGAGGACACGGAGTTCCCCGCCACCAGCCTGCGCTTCGAGGGCTGTCCCCCCGAGGTGACCGAAGTCGCGTTGCTCGAGGCCTTTGGAAAGTACTTCTTGGCCTGGGTCAACCGCTGGCTCGAGGAGGGTTTCGCGCCGATCCGCAAGGGCTGGCGAAACCATGCCCATGGCCTCGGCGAAGAGGCCCGGGTGCGCCTCGCCCGCGAGGAGATCTCGGGCGTCTTCAAGGACCTCGACGAGACGGGCGCCCTGATCCTCGACCAGGCGGACGGTGAGCGCCGGGTCACCGCCGGCGAGGTCTACTTCCCGTGAGACCGGACACCGGAGGTCTGCCATGCTCCTGGTGATCGACCAAGGCAACACCAATGCCGTCTTCGCCGTCTACGAGGGCGACGACCAGCGCGGCAAGTGGCGGGCCTCGACCAACGCCAAGCGGACGGCAGACGAATACGCGGTCTGGCTGGCCCAGCTGATGGCCCTGCGCGATCTCGCGCTGGCCGACATCGAGGAGGCAATCATCGCCAGCGTCGTGCCCGCGGCGACCTACAACCTGGTCAAGCTTTGCCGGGACTACGTTGAGACGGAGCCTCTGGTCGTCGGTCAGCCCGGGGTCGAACTCGGCATTCCGGTGCGGGCCCAGCAAGTCGGTGCCGACCGGCTGGTCAACGCGGTGGCCGCGTTCGAGCGCTATGGCGGGCCGCTGATCGTGATCGACTTCGGCACCGCGACCACCTTCGACATCATCGGCGAGGACGGCGGCTACGAGGGCGGCGTGATCGCCCCGGCCGCCGAGCATTCGGTCGACGCGCTCTACCGCATGGCGGCCCAGCTGCCGCGGGTCGCGATCGAGCCGCCGGATCAAGTGATCGGCCGCTCGACGGTGCCGGCCATGAAATCGGGGGTCTACTGGGGCTACGTCGGCCTGATCGAGGGCCTGGTGGCACGGATCAAGGCCGAGTACGGCAAGCCGATGAAGGTGGTCGCAACCGGCGGCTTGGCGCCGGTCTATGCCGAGGCCACGGCGGCGATCGAGGTCACCGAGCCGGATCTGACCCTTCGCGGCCTGATCCTGATCCAGCGCGCCAACGCCGGGAAAGGCGACAGGAAACCCGAATGACCGAGGCCCCCAGCAGCGACGAGCTGGTCTTCCTCCCGCTCGGTGGGACCGGCGAGATCGGCATGAATCTCAACCTATATGGCCATGCCGGCGCCTGGCTAATGATCGACCTCGGCATCACCTTCGCCGACGACCGGGTCGGCGGTCTGGACGTTCTGATGCCCGATCCGGCTTTCATCGAGACGCGGAGCGACCAACTGGCCGGCCTGGTCCTGACCCATGCCCACGAAGATCACATCGGCGCCGTACCCTACCTCTGGCCGCGGTTGCGCTGCCCGATCTACGCCACGCCCTTCACCGCCAAGGTGCTGCGCGGCAAGCTCCAGGAAGCCGGCTTGCTGGAAGAGGCGGAGATCACAGAGGTGCCGATGTCGGGGCGCTTCTCCGTCGGCCCCTTCGAGCTCGAGCTGATCACCCTGACCCACTCGATCCCCGAACCCAACGCGGTGGTCCTGCGGACCGGAGCGGGGACGGTGCTGCACACCGGCGACTGGAAGCTGGATCCCGACCCGCTGGTCGGCGCCGACTACGACGAGGCGGCGCTGCGCGGCCTGGCCAAGGAACGGGTGCTGGCGATGGTCTGCGATTCCACCAACGCCCTGGTGGAGGGGGATTCGGGCTCGGAGTCCGAAGTCTGCGAGAACCTGGAGCGCTTGATCGGAGACCAGAAGGGCAGGGTGGCCGTGGCCTGCTTCGCCTCCAACGTCGCCCGGGTCGAAGCGGTGTTTCGGGCGGCCGAGGCCCACGGCCGCAAGGTTGCCCTGGTCGGACGCTCGCTGCTTCGGATCTTCCAGGCGGCACGGGATACCGGATACCTGGCCGACGTCGAGGCGCCGATCCGGGTCGAGGACCTGGGTTACCTGCCGCGCGACGAGGTCCTGCTGCTCTGCACCGGCAGCCAGGGCGAACCGCGCTCAGCGCTTTGGCGGATCGTGCGCGACGAGCACCCGCACGTGGTGCTTGAGGAGGGCGACACGGTCATTTTCTCCTCGCGGGTTATTCCCGGGAACGAGATCTCGATCGGGCGTCTGCAGAACGCCCTCAGCCGCCAGGGCTTGCACGTCGTGACCGACCGCGACCACTTCATCCACGTCTCCGGGCATCCGGCCCGGGAGGAGCTGACCCAGATGTATCAGTGGGTCCGGCCCAAGATCGCGATCCCGGTGCATGGCGAGGCGCGGCACTTGGCCGAGCACGCCGAACTCGCCCGGGCCTGCCAGGTGCCCCAGGCCCTGGTTGCCGAGAACGGCGACTTGATTCGCCTGGCACCGCAGGGGGCCGAGGTGCTCGAGCGGGTCGAGACCGGCCGCCTGGCCCTCGACGGCACCAAACTCGTGCCACTGGGCGACGAGTCGGTCCGGGCGCGACAACGGATGAACTTCAACGGCGCGGCCATGGCGACCGTGGTGCTGGACAGCCAGGGTGCGCTCAGGACCGATCCTCACGTCACGTTGCAGGGTCTCCTGGACAGCCAGGGCGAGGAGGGTCTGGAAGCCGCCAGGGCGACGATCCGCGAGGCCTTGGCCAGCCTACGCCGCTCCGAGCTACGCGACGATGCGGCGGTCCACGAGACCGTACGGGTCGCTCTGCGACGCTGGGCCTACCGGCTGCTGGGCAAGCGGCCGGTCACCGACGTCCACGTCCTGCGCCTCGATTGACACCCGCTTCCTGCTCTGTCAGGAAGCTGTTTGGAGGATTTGGCATGATTGGACGATTGAATCACGTCGCCATCGCGGTTCCCGACTTGGCGGCCGCCTGCGCCCAGTACCGAGGCGTCCTGGGCGCCGAGGTCTCGGAGCCCCTGGACCAACCTGAGCACGGCGTCACCGTCGTTTTCGTCTCCTTGCCCAACACCAAGATCGAGCTGCTGCATCCGCTCGGCACCGACTCGCCGATCGCGAAGTTCCTCGAGCGGAGCCCGGCCGGCGGGATCCACCACATCTGCTACGAGGTCGACGACATCCATGCGGCGCGCGAGCGCCTGCAGTCAGAGGGGGCCCGGGTGCTCGGCGACGGCGAGCCCAAGATCGGCGCCCACGGAAAGCCCGTGCTTTTCCTCCACCCCAAAGATTTCTGCGGGACCCTGGTCGAGCTCGAACAGGCCTAGGGGCTGCGTGATGACCGTCTTCAACGGCATCGTGCTCTATGCCTGTATATGGTTCGTGGTGATCTTCACGGTGCTGCCCTGGGGCGTCCGGGCGCCGGACAATCCAGAGGCCGGCCACGAAATCGGGGCGCCGGACCGGCCCCGGCTGCTGCTCAAGGCGGCCGTGACGACCGTGATCTCGGCAGTGGTTTGGGGAATAGCCTATTTTCTGATTACCAGCGGTCTGCTGTCCTTCCGGCCCAACTGAGGCCCGGCCGGACTAAGGGCTTTGTTAAGGCGGCCCGCCTAGCCTCTTGCCATGAGAGTCTCTGAGATACGCCATATAATTATTTGTTTTTGCTTGGTTATTTACCTCCCAGGCGAGGCTCGGAGCGAGCCCGTCGAACTGCGCATCTCGCGGGCGGACTGCGCCCGCCTGGTAGCTCATGTTCCGAGCGACGACGTGGCCTACCGGCCCGGCGTGGACGTGCGAGGCCGACCGGTCGCGCCGGCCGACCTGGATGGCACGCCGGCTCTCGCGCTGCCCGAAAGCTACCGGGTCCGCATCGAGGTCGATAGCGACGACCGCTTCGGGATCCCAGCCACGGCCGGAAGCTACGACGCCGACATCGTGGTCGGCGAAGCCCTGGTCGAAGCCGACGGCCGGGTCCTCTTCAACGGCCAGCCGCTGCAATCCGAGGCGACTTTCGAGCTGGGCCAGCGCTGTCGGGAGCTTCTGCGTCAGGCGCCCTGAGCGCGATGGACAAGGCCGTAGGCTTCCCCTAGTCTCTGCGCGCTTTTCCTCCGAGGCTTTGAGATTCCATCGAGCTGATGCGCCTCTCTGTCTACTTCCTGCCGACTTTGCGTGAGACACCGAAGGAGGCGGAGATCGTCTCCCACCGGCTGATGCTCCGAGCGGGCATGGTGCGCCAAGCCAGTGCCGGGATTTACTCCTGGCTTCCCCTGGGCTACCGGGTCTTGCGCAAGATCGAACAGATCGTCCGCGAGGAGCAGGACCGCGCCGGCTGCCAGGAGATGTTGATGCCGACCATCCAGTCGGCGGATCTCTGGCGCCAGTCCGGCCGCTACGACGACTACGGCAAGGAGATGCTCCGGATCGAGGACCGCCACGGCCGGGACATGCTCTACGGTCCGACCAACGAGGAGCTGATCACCGACATCTTCCGCCATGGGGTGAAGAGCTATCGCGATCTGCCGCGGCTGCTCTACCACATCCAGTGGAAGTTTCGTGACGAGGTCCGGCCGCGCTTCGGGGTCATGCGCGGGCGCGAGTTTCTGATGAAGGATTCCTATTCCTTCGACCTTGATTTTGATGCCGCCAAAACGGCTTACAACAAGATGTTTGTGTCCTATCTCAGGACCTTCGCTCGCATGGGCCTGAAGGCGATCCCGATGGAAGCGGACACCGGGCCGATCGGGGGCAACCTGAGTCACGAGTTCATCATCCAGGCCGACACCGGCGAGAGCGAGATCTACTGCGACAAGCATTTCCTCGACTTCGATGTCCTCGGCTCCGGCATCGACTACGAGGATCCGGCGGGCTTGCAAGACGTCGTCGACTCCTTCACCAGGCTCTACGCCCGGACCGACGAGAAGCACGATCCGGAGGCCTTCGCCGCGGCGGTTTCCGAGGATCGGCGCTACGAGGGGCGAGGGATCGAGGTCGGCCACATCTTCTACTTCGGGACCAAGTACTCCGAGCCCCTGGGGGCCGAGGTCGCGAAGCCCGACGGGACTCAGGTCCCGGTCCACATGGGCTCCTACGGAATCGGGGTCTCCCGTCTGGTCGGCGGCATCATCGAGGCCAGCCACGATGAATCCGGGATCGTCTGGCCCGAGGCCGTGGCGCCCTTCAAGGTCGGCCTGATCAATTTGAAGGTTGCGGACGCGGCCTGCAGCGAGCTTTGCGAGGAGACCTACGGCAAGCTGCGCAACGCCGGCGTCGAAGTTCTCTACGACGACCGCGACGAGAGCGCGGGCGCCAAGTTCGCCACCATGGACCTGATCGGGCTGCCCTGGCAGCTGGTGATCGGCCCTCGCGGGCTCAAGGCCGGCACGGTCGAGTTCAAGAACCGCGCAAGCGGAGAACGCGAGGAGCTGTCGCTGGAGACCGCGCTGGCCCGGCTGACCGCCTGACCTCATACAGGCCCACGACCGATGCTCTTCAGCGCCTTTGAACGCTTGGTTGCCTTGCGCTACCTGCGGCCCCGGCGGCAGCAGGGCGTCATCTCTGTGATCGCGCTCTTTTCCCTGCTCGGCATCGCCATCGGTGTGGCGGCGCTGATCGTCGTCATGTCGGTGATGAACGGCTTTCAGCAGGAATTCCTGCGCCTCATCCTGGGCGTCAATGGCCAGCTGACAGTCCAGGCACACGACGGGCGGATCGACGACTACGAGGCACTGTCAGACCGGCTCCGAGCGATCTCGGGCGTTGCCTCGATCACGCCGCAGGTGCAAGGCCAGGTGATGGTCGTCGCGGGAGAGTCGACCGCCGGCGCCCAGGTCCGCGCCATGAGCCTCGACGATCTTAGGGCCCGGGAACTGGTGGCCGGCAACGTCAGGGCCGGCAGCATCGACGCCATGGCGGACGGCGAGGGGGTCCTGGTCGGCACCCGCATGGCGGCCAAGCTGGGGATCTCCGTCGGCGACAGCATCACCCTGGTCCAGCCCCGTGGCAACGTCACGCCCCTGGGCATGGTGCCCCGCTTCAAGACCTATAGGGTCGCCGGCCTCTTCGAGATCGGCATCTATCACTTCGACGACCTCATCATCTATGCCCCGCTGGCCGCCGGTCAGCTTTTCTTCAGGCTGCGCGATCAGGTGAATACTATAGAGATCGTCGCCGAGGATCCCGACGAGGCCGACAGAATCAGCGGCGCGGCTGTCCAGATCCTCGGGGGTGGCTACCGCATCAGCGACTGGCGGCGGGCGTCGAGCGGCTTTTTCGCCATGATCCAGGTCCAGCGCAACGTGCTGTTCCTCATCCTCACCCTGATCGTCGTGGTCGCGGCCTTCAACATCATCTCGGGCCAGATCATGCTGGTGAAGGACAAGGGGCGCAGCATCGCGATCCTGCGCACCATGGGCGCCACTCGCGGCATGGTGATGCGGGTCTTTCTCTTGAGCGGGGCCAGCATCGGGGTCATCGGTACCTTGCTTGGTTTTGCCCTGGGCTTGACGCTTTCGAACAACATCGAGCTGATCCGCGCGCTTCTCGCCGGGCTGCTCGGAATCGAGCTCTTCGATCCCTCGATCTATTACCTCTCCGAGCTGCCGGCAAAAATCGACCCGGCCGAGGTCACGGCGGTGGTCGTGATGGCGCTCGCACTCTCTTTCCTGGCAACGATCCAGCCGGCCCGACGGGCCGCCCGTCTCGATCCGGTGGAGGCCCTGCGATATGAATGACTCCGCCGAATCCGGGCTCCGGCTCAAGGATGTGAAGAAGACCTTCCGCCAGGGTGCCCGATCGCTCGACGTGCTGTCCGGCGTCGACATCGCCGTCGAGAAAGGCGAGATGGTCGCTCTGGTCGGCCCATCGGGCTCCGGCAAGTCGACCCTGTTGCACATCGCCGGGCTTCTGGAGGGCCCGGATTCCGGCGAGATCGAGATCGACGGTCGCGCGACCCTGGGCCTGCCCGACGACGAGTTGACGGCCCTGCGCAGCCAGACCATCGGCTTCGTCTACCAGTACCATCACCTGCTGCCCGAGTTCTCGGCGCTGGAGAACGTGGTCTTGCCGCAGATGATTGCCGGGCAGTCACGGCGCAAGGCGGCGAAGCGCGGACTGGAGCTCCTGACCGTCGTCGGCCTGTCGGAACGGGCGCAGCATCGGCCGGCCGAGCTTTCCGGCGGTGAGCAGCAGAGAGTCGCCATCGTTCGCGCGCTCGCCAACCGGCCTTCGGTCCTGCTCGCCGACGAGCCGACCGGCAACCTCGATCCGCACACCGCAGACGACGTCTTCGACTTGCTGATCAACGTGGTCCGCAGCGCCAGGCTCGCGGCCGTGGTCGCGACCCACAACTACGATCTTGCGCGGCGCATGGACCGGATCCTGCGCCTGGAGGAGGGCGGCATTGTCGAGGGCCTCTGATTTCGGCTCCACCGTGAAGCATTCGGTCGTATCCCGGTTGCGGCGGAGCGAGACGGCGAGGAAGGCCTGGCGATGATCTTCAACGCCTTCGAACGCCTGGTCGCCCTGCGCTACCTGAGGCCGCGCCGCCAGGGCCGCTCGGTCTCGGCGATCGCCTTCTTTTCGATGCTGGGCATCGCCCTGGGCGTGGCGGTCCTGATCGTCGCCATGGCGGTCATGAGCGGCTTTCGCGATGAGCTCATGGATCAGATACTCGGCGTCAACGGCCACATCACGATCCGCAACAACGCCGGTAAGTTCGAAGACGATCCCGGGCTGGTCGATCGCTTGATGGAGATACGAGGCGTCGTCCGGGTGAGTCCGCAGATCCAGGCAGAAGTCATGGTGGCGGTGGGCAACTCGGCCACTGGCGCCCTGGTCCGCGGCCTGCCCCTGGAGGACCTGAAGGCGCGGCCGCGGATCGCCGACAACGTGATCGCCGGAAACATCGACGACCTGGAGGAGGGCGGCAAAGTCCTGATCGGCGTGCTTCTGGGCCCGAGCCTGGGTATCTCGGTCGGCGACCGGATGGCCTTCGTGCTGCCCCGGCGCGGCGGCGACGGCATCGTCATGGCGCCGGAGATCAGCGCCTCCACCGTGGGCGGGATCTTCCAGGTCGGCAGCCCCGACTACGACGCCTCGCTGATCTATATGTCCCTGGCCGCAGCGCAGTCGACCTTCGGCTTGCCCGGTCAGGTCAACGCCATCGAGGTCTTCGTCCAGAACCTGGCGGACGTCGACCGGATCTCGGCAGAGATCGAGGCGCGCCTCGGGCCCGGCTATGATGCCGTCGACTGGCAGGAGGCCAATGCCAGCCTGGTCACTGCGCTCCAGGTCGAGCGCATCGCGACCTTCCTGATCTTGACCCTGATCGTGGTGGTTGCCGCCTTCAACATCATCTCTGGCCAGACCATGCTGGTGAAGGACAAGGGCTCGGACATTGCGATCCTGCGAAGCATGGGCGCCTCCCGCGGCGCCATTCTTCGGGTCTTCCTCATGAGCGGTGCCGCCGTCGGCTTCGCCGGGACCTTCCTGGGGTTGCTGCTGGGAGTCGCCTTCTCGTCCCACATCGAGGAACTCGGCGGAATGCTCGCAAGGCTCCAGGCCTCCTTGCAGCAGATCCCGGTCCTCGGACCCCTCTCGTACAGCCTGGAGGGTACGATCCGATTTCTCGCTCAGATGCCGGCCCGGATCGATCCGCTCGAGGTGAGTATCGTCGTGGTGACCGCATTGGTCCTGACTCTGCTGGCCAGTCTCCAGCCGGCTTGGCGGGCTGCCCGCCTCGATCCGGTCGAGGCGCTGCGCTACGAGTAACAGCAGCGCTGCATCATCCACGATTTCCACAGGCCGGAGGGCGTCTCGGGTGATGACGCGGCCGACTGCGCATGGAATCCTCGATCCATGCCTCACGCCGGATTCGTTCATCTCCGCGTCCACTCGGCCTACTCGCTTTCCGAGGGCGCCCTCAGGCTCAAGGACCTGGTCAAAACCTGCCGGGACCAGTGCATGCCAGCGGTCGCGGTCACCGACAGCGGCAACCTTTTCGGCGCCCTCGAGTTTGCGCTGACCGCCGAGGCGGCAGGCATCCAGCCGATCATCGGCTGCCAAATCGGCCTGACCGTCGAGGATGCCCAGGGCCGCAACGGCGCGGCGCCAGCGCCGGACCAGCTGGTCCTTCTAGTCCAGGACGAGACCGGCTACCGCAACCTGATGAAGCTGGTCAGCCGGGCCTTTCTGGAAGGTGATCCAGGCCTCGACCCCCAGGTCACACTGGAGGAGCTTGCAAGTCAGAGCGATGGCCTGTTGGCTCTGACAGGCGGCCCGGCGGGGCCGGTCGGCCGGCTGATCCGGGCCCGCCGCCCCGAGGCCGCGGAGGCGTTGCTCGGGCGCCTGATTCAGGCTTTCCCGGGGCGGCTCTACGTCGAGCTGCAACGCCACGGCCTGCCGTCCGAGGCCGAGACCGAAGGGTCCTTGCTGGACATGGCCTACCGCCATGACCTGCCCTTGGTCGCCACCAACGACGCCTACTTTCCCGATGTCGGGATTCATCAGGCCCACGACGTCCTGCTGTGCATTGCAGAGGGCCGCTATGTCAATGAACAGGACCGGCGCCGGCTGACCCCGGACCACCGCCTGAAGACGGCGGAGGAAATGCGGGAGCTCTTTGCCGACTTGCCCGAAGCGGTCGACAACACCCTGGTGGTGGCACGGCGTTGCGCCTGCTACCCGGCGCCGGTGGCGCCAATCCTGCCGGCCTATCCCAGCGAGGCGGGGCGCAGCGAGGGCGAAGAACTGCGCGCCCAGGCCACGGCCGGTCTGGAGCAGCGCCTCGAGGCGCAGGTCTATGGCGAGGAGATGGACGCCGCAGCGCGCGAGGCGGCGGCCAAGCCCTATCGGGACCGCCTCGACTATGAGCTCGGCGTTATCGAACAGATGGGCTTCCCAGGCTACTTCCTGATCGTCGCCGAGTTCATCCAATGGGCCAAGGCGCAGGACATTCCGGTCGGACCGGGCCGCGGCTCGGGTGCCGGCTCGGTGGTCGCCTGGGCACTGACCATCACAAATCTCGACCCGCTGCGCTGGGGCTTGCTCTTCGAGCGCTTCCTCAATCCCGAGCGCGTGTCGATGCCGGACTTCGATGTCGATTTCTGCCAGGACCGGCGCGACGAGGTGATTCGACACGTCCAGGAGCTCTACGGCCGCGATCGGGTTGCCCAGATCATTACTTTCGGAAAGCTCCAGGCGCGGGCCGCCCTGCGCGACGTCGGTCGGGTGCTTCAGATGCCCTTCGGCCAGGTCGACCGGATCTGCAAGTTGGTGCCCAACAATCCGGCCAACCCGGTGACCCTGGCCCAGGCCATCGCCGGCGAGCCGCAGCTGCAGCATCAGCGCGACACCGACGAGACCGTGGGGCGGATGATCGACATCGCGCTGAAGCTGGAGGGGCTCTACCGCCACGCGTCGACCCATGCCGCAGGCGTGGTTATCGGCGACCGGCCGCTGGACGAACTGGTGCCGCTTTACCGCGACCCGCGTTCGGACATGCCGGTGACCCAGTTCAACATGAAGTACGTCGAGCAGGCCGGCCTGGTGAAGTTCGACTTCCTGGGGCTCAAGACCCTGTCGGTCCTGGCTCGGGCACAGGAGCTGATCCGCGAGCGGGTCTCCGACTTCGATCTCGACGCGCTGCCGCTCGATGATCCCGGGACCTTCGAGATGCTGGGACGGGCCGAGACGGTCGGGGTGTTCCAACTGGAGTCCTCGGGCATGCGCGACGTCCTGCGCCGCCTGAAGCCGGACCGCTTCGAGGACATCATCGCCGTGGTCGCCCTCTACCGACCAGGGCCGATGGATAACATCCCCAGCTACATCAACCGCAAGCACGGAGAGGAGCAGCCGGACTATCTCTACCCCACTCTGGAAGGGATCCTGAAGGAGACCTTCGGGATCATGATCTACCAGGAGCAGGTCATGCAGATCGCCCAGGAGCTGGCCGGTTACTCCCTGGGCGGTGCCGACCTGCTGCGCCGGGCGATGGGCAAGAAGATCAAGTCGGAGATGGAGGCCCAGCGCGAGAGCTTCGTCGAGGGCGCGATGGCCCGCGGTGTGCCAAAGGGGAAAGCGGCGGAGATCTTCGAGCAGGTCAACAAGTTCGCCGGCTACGGTTTCAACAAGAGCCACGCAGCCGCCTACGCCCTGGTCGCCTACCAAACCGCCTTTCTCAAGGCCAACTACCCGGTCGAGTTCCTGGCCGCGTCGATGACCTACGATATGAACAACACCGACAAGCTCAATGTCTTCAAGCAGGAACTCGACCGACTGGGCGTCCCGCTGCTGGGACCCGACGTCAACCGCTCGAGGGCCGACTTCTCGGTCGAGCGGGATCGCACGGGAGCGGACGGGGAGGGTGCCGCCGCGATCCGCTACGCCCTGGCCGCGGTCAAGAACGTCGGCGAAGCGGCCATGGAGGCGCTGGTCGCGGAACGCGATACCAGCGGTTCCTTTAGGGACCTGGCGGATCTGGCCGGGCGGATCGACACCCAGGCAATCAACAAGCGGCAGCTCGAGAGCCTGGCCTGCGCCGGCGCCTTCGACAGTCTGCACGAGAACCGCCATCAGGTGTTCCAGGGTGCCGAGCTCCTGATCCGCAATGCTGCCGTGGCTGCCAGCGAGCGGGACTCGGCCCAGGACAGCCTGTTCGGTGGGGACGACGGGGCCCTGGCGATCCGGCTCGATCTGCCGCCGGTCGAGGACTGGCCGCCCCTGGACCGGCTGCGCCAGGAGTTCGACGCGATAGGCTTCTATCTCTCGGCGCATCCTCTCGACGCCTACGAGGAGGCCCTGAACAGGCTTAAGGTCTTGCGCTACACCGATCTGGAGAACAGCGACCGCGAAACGCCCGGGTTTCGGAAACTAGCCGGGATCGTCGTCGGCAAGCAGGAGCGGACCTCGCGGACCAGTCAGAACCGCTTCGCCTTCGTTCAGCTGACCGACAGCAGCGGGGTCTTCGAGGTGGTGATTTTCCACGACCTGCTGACAAAGACGCGGGAGCTTCTGGAGGCTGGCCAAGCGCTTCTGCTCACGGTTGATGTTCGTCGAGATAACGACAGCCTGAGGTTGATGGCCCAGGAGATCCAGGTCCTGGACCAAGCAGTGGAAAAGAAAACGAATGGAATCAAGGTATTCCTGAAATCTCCTGCACCATTATGTCAAATAAGAGGGCTGCTCGAACGCCAGACCGGTGGCCGGGGCCGGGTCAATTTGGTCCTGGATCTGGAAGACGGTCGTGAGGTTGAGCTGGTTCTGCCGCCGGACTGCCTGGTCTCGCCGGCCCTCCGTCAGGCGGTCAAGGCGGTTCCAGGGATCGACGTCCGGGACCTTTGAGCGGCAAGGAGGTGCCGGACAGCCCGGCCGGCGGCCGCAAGAATCCCCAGGCTCCGCCGCGAAATCCGCTTGCATGTCCCGCCCTAAGCCACTATCAAACGGCGCAATTCCACACGCGGATCCTGCGGCGTCCGGCCTGAACCGGGCGGTGCTTCCGGTGCCTTCTAATTGGAGGCCTTGGTCCGCGGAGGCTCAACCGGAGAACATAGAAAATGGCGCTACCGGACTTCACGATGCGCCAGCTGCTTGAGGCTGGCGTTCATTTCGGCCACACCACCCGCCGCTGGAATCCCCGCATGTCTCCCTACCTTTTCGGGGAGCGGAATGGTGTCCACATCATCGATCTGGAGCAGACGGTTCCCCTGCTTCATCAGGCCCTGACCTTCGCCCGCCAGGTGGTTTCCAGCGGCGGCCGGGTGCTCTTCGTCGGCACCAAGCGACAGGCCAGCGAGCGCATCGCCGAAGCGGCGCAGCGCTGCGGCCAGTACTACGTCAACCACCGCTGGCTCGGCGGCATGCTGACCAACTGGAAGACGATTTCGCACTCGATCAAGCGCCTGCGTGAGATCGAGGACCG
>JASJAL010000269.1 GCA_030067055.1 Kiloniellales bacterium
CCTGCGGAATCGCGCCCTGTGGCAATCCTCACAGTGTCGCGAGAGCAAGCGTGAGACCCTGGACTCGAGAGGGGACGTCAATCCATCATTGGATGCGTGCCATGGCGGAGCCCCGTGAGGCGGACCGAGCCGTCTCGGACCAAGAATTCGGCAGCCAGGGCCCGGATCGGGAGTGCGCTCCCGCCCGGAGGTCGAGCTGTCGAGCGAGCCTTTCTGCGGATCGAAGCCCACATGGTGCCCTGAGGACGGCGGCGTCCGGGAGGTTCACATGGCGATGACAACGGTTCTGGTTCTGGTCGACAGCTCCGAGCCGGGGCGCTGCGCGATGCGGGCGGCCTTCCTGGCCGCGCGCCGCGACGGCGGACACGTGGTCGGCCTCTATTCCGTGCCACCGTCCGAGCGGCTGACCTCGGAGTCGATGTATTTCTCGCGCGCCTCACTGGAAATTCCGGGACAGGACGGCCTGGCGATGCTCGATCGGGCCGAGCGCGACGGCGGTGCGGGAGTCCAGACGGCCCGCCACGCCTTCGAGGAGGTGGCCGGCGAGATGGGGGCCGCGATCCAGGAGCGGCCGCCGAACCCGGGCGGGCTGACCGCCTATTTCCAATCCCAGCCCGACGGCGATCCCGAGGCGGTCGCAGCGCTGGGTCGGGTTTTCGACGTGGTCGTGGTCCAGCAGCCGCGGCAGGACCCCGATCATCGGGTCCGCAAGGTGCTACGCGCGGTGCTCTTCCAGGCGGGGCGTCCGATCCTGGTGGTGCCGCCCGATCCCTCGCTGTCCCTGGGCCAACGGCCTCTGATCGCCTGGAACGGCAGCGCCCGTTCGGCCCGCGCAGCCGCCATCGCGCGCAGCTTTTTCGACAGCGCGAGGGAGGTCGGCATCCTCTCGGTGCGGACCAAAAACGGCGCGGGACCGTCGGCCCGGGACCTCGCCGACTACGTCGCCTGGCACGACATGAAGCCCAGCGTCGTCGAGACCGAGCTTGAGAACAACCGCTTGGGCGATGTCTTCCTGCGCGAGGCGGCGCGCTTCGGCGCCGATCTCCTGGTCATGGGCGCCTACGCCCAGAGTCCCTTCCGGGAATCTCTGACAGGCGGCGTCACCAATCATGTGCTGAGCCACGCCGAACTGCCGGTGCTGATGACCCATTAGGGCTGGGTCGATCCGGGCCGGATTGCCCCATAGCGTTGCGGTGGGAAGCGGTCAGGCTCTAGTCTGAAGCCTGGGACCGGTTTCCACCGTTTCCGGATTCGATACCGAGCTCCCGATCGGCGACCAGAGGCGAGCGTGACCTTTCTGCCCTTCCAGACCCTGTACTTCGAGGACTTGAGCCTCGGCATGACCGAGACCTATCCGAAGACGGTCAAGTCCTCTGACGTGGTCGGCTTCGCGGAGATCACCGGTGACCGGAACCCGATCCACCTCTCGGAGCACTTCGCGGCGAGGACGCCCTTCAAGGGCCGCATCGCCCACGGCCTCTACACGGCCAGCCTGATCTCGGCCGTGATCGGAACCCGGCTGCCCGGGCCGGGCGCGATCTACATCTCCCAGACCTTGAGGTTCCTCGCGCCGGTCAAGATCGGCGATACGGTCGACGCCATCGTCGAGGTGGTCGAGCTGAACGAGGAAAGGCAAAGGGCCCGGCTGAGCTGCCAGTGCAAGGTCGGAAACGACGTCGTCCTGGAGGGCGAAGCCGTCGTGAAGGTCCCGCGCCGTCCCGAAGACTGATCCCACCCGGCTCGAACTCCTTTACGCGAAGGGCAGGCCGACGTAGTTCTCCGCGAGGGCCGTGGCCGCCGCGCGGGACGATGTGACGTAGTCCAGCTCGGCGAGCTGGACCCGGCCGCCGAAGCCGCTTGCCTCGGGGAAGCGGTGCAGTAGCGAAGTCATCCACCAGGAGAAGCGCTGGGCCTTCCAGATCCGCCTGAGGCAGGTCTCGGAATAGGCGTCGAGCAGGTCGGCACGGCCCTCCTTGAAATGGGCGATCAGGGCGCGCGACAGGTAGCGCACGTCGGCGGCGGCCAGGTTCAGGCCCTTGGCGCCGGTCGGCGGCACGATGTGCGCGGCGTCGCCGGCCAGGAACAACCGGCCGAAGCGCATCGGCTCGGCGACGAAGCTGCGCATCGGGGTGACGCTCTTCTCGATCGCGGGGCCGGACTCCAGCCGCGCGGCCGCCTCGGCGTCGAGGCGCGACCGCAGCTCGTCCCAGATCCGCTCGTCCGGCCAATCGTCCAGGTGCTCGTCCGGGCTGCACTGGATGTAGAGCCGGCTGCGGGTCGGCGAGCGCATCGAGAAGAGCGCGAAGCCGCGCTCGTGGCGGGCGTAGATCAGCTCCTCGGAAACGGGTTTGGTGTCCGCCAGGATGCCGAGCCAGGCGAAGGGGTAGACCCGCTCGAAGGTGCTCAGCGCCGCGGCCGGCACGCTGCGCCGGGAAACGCCGTGAAAGCCGTCGCAACCGGCGATGAATTCGCAGCGCAGCTGGTGTTCCGTTCCGTCTTTACGGTAGCCAAGGCGTGGACTGTCGCCGTCGAAGTCGTGCAGGGTCACGTCTTCGGCCTCGAAGACGATATCGCCCCCGGCGGCCTCGCGCGCCAGATTCAGGTCCTTGGTGACCTCGGTCTGGCCGTAGACCGTGACTGCCTTGCCGCCGGTCAGGTCCTCGAAGTCGATGCGGTGGCGCCGGCCGGCGAAGGCGAGCTCGATGCCGCCGTGGACCAGGCCTTCGCGGTGCAGCCTTTCGCCGACCCCGGCCTCGTCGAGCAGCTCGACCGTGCCCTGCTCCAGAACGCCGGCGCGGATCCGGCCCTCGACATAGGCCCGGCTGCGCCGCTCCAGCACCACGCTTTCGATCCCCGCCAGGTGGAGCAGCTGCGACAGCAGCAGCCCCGAGGGGCCGGCCCCGACGATTCCCACCTGTGTCCGCATGGCGAAGGACTCCTCTTGCTAACCCGACAGCAGCCGCGGGACCGCCAGCGCCAGCACCGGCAGGGCAAGCAGCAGGGCGACCCGCAGGATCTCGACCGCGAAGAAGGGCATCACGCCTTGGAAGACCTGGCGCATGGTGGCGTTGTCGGCCAGGGTCGAGATGATGAAGACGTTGAGCCCGACCGGCGGCGTGATCAGCCCCAATTCCACCACGATGAGGGCCAGGATGCCGAACCAGATCTTCAGCTCGTCGCTGCTGAGGCCGTAGGCGGAACTGGCCGCGGTCGCATAGTCGCCGCCATTGAGGTCGATCAGCACCGGCCAGAAGAAGGGCACCACGACCAGGATCATCGCCAGCGATTCCATGAAGCAGCCGAGGACGATCAGCAGCGCCAACATGGCGATCAGCACCAGCCAGGGGTCCAGGCCGCTGCTCGCGGCCCAGCTCGCCAGGGCGCTGGGCAGCCCGGCGCGGGTGAAGAAACCCTTCAGGATCTCGGCGCCGAAGAGGATGAAGTAGATCATCCCGGCGGTGACCGCGGTATCCAGTAGCGATTGCCTGATGCCATGGCCGCTCAGTCCCTCGCCGCGCAGGCGCAGCAGCAGGCCGTAGGCCAGCACCGCGAAGACTCCGACCCCGGCCGCCGGCGTCGGCGTGAAGAGCCCGGCGCCCAGGCCCAGGATGATCGCACCGAAGATCGCCACCACCGGGATCAGCCGCAGGATGGCCTGGCGCCGTGCGGCGGCCTCCAGGGGCGGGGCCGGCGGCGCGGTCTCAGGCCGCAGCCGCACCAGGACCGCGATCACCGCCATGAAGAAGCCGACCGCGATCAGGCCCGGCAGCAGCGCGGCCTGGAACATCTCGATGATCGAGGCCTCGACGATGATCGCGTAGACCACCAGCGCCACCGAGGGCGGGATCAGGATCCCGAGCGTACCGCCGGCGGCCAGGGTCCCGGTCGCCAGTCGCGGCGCGTAGCCCATGCGCTTGAGCTCGGGCAGCGCGACCCGGCCCATGGTCGCGGCGGTCGCGAGCGACGAGCCGCAGACCGCGCCGAAGCCGGCGCAGGCACCGATCGCAGCCATGGCCGCGCCGCCGCGAAAGCGGCCGATCAGGGCGTTAACTCCCTGGAAGAGGTCGCGGCTGAGATTGGCGTGAGAGGCCAGGAAACCCATCAGCACGAAGAGCGGCACCACCGAGAGCTCGTAGTTGGCGACGCTGTTCCACAACAGGGTCTTGTACTGCTTCAGGTAGGGCCCGAAGCGCAGGTAGGGCAGCGCCAAGCTGAGCGCATAGTTGCCGGCGATGCCGACCCCGATCATCGCCAGCCCGACCGGAACGCGAAGGGCGAGCAGGCCGAACAGCACGACCAGCCCGGCCAGGCCGATCAGCTCACGCTCGCCCATGCTCGTCTCTCTCAAGAGCTTGCAGCGCGGCGACCGCGGTCCAGAGCAGGAGCGAGGCGATGCCCGGCAGGTAGAAGGGCCACTCCGGCCAGCCGAGCACGCGCGACAGGGCGCCGTCGGCACGGGTCTCCAGGAGGCCAGCGGTCATCCAGAAAGCGAGGAAGGCGGCCAGCGCCGCCATTGCCAGCGCGATGGACGTGTCGAGCGCTTGCCGGACCCGAGGTGGCAGCCACTTGGCGAAGAGGTCGACCGCAACGTGGCCGCGCCGGAGCTGGCAATAGGGCAGCAGCATGAGGGCGGCGACCGAAACCGCGAGGCGCACGAAGTCCTCGTAGCCGGGCAGACCCGAGACCGTTCCGCCGAAAATACGGGCCAGGCGATCCAGGGTGAAGGCGCCGGCGTTGGCCGTGGTCACCAGGACGATCGCCAGCAGCACCAGGCCACCGATCAGGGCCCAGGCTACCGCAAGCTTTTCGACGAGGTCGCGCATGTTCTCTCTCGCTGCGCCCCTTGTCGAAGGGTGAGAGGTCGAGGGCTCTGAAGCCCTGGAAACCTACTCTCCGCCTCGCTTGGCAACTGCGTCGCGGGCTGCCTCGACCAGGCCCAGGCCGTCGATGCCGTTGTCCCGGGCTTCCTTGATCCAGCGGTCGACGACCTGCTGGCCGAGGGCGTCGAAGCTGCCCTTGGCGGCAGCGTCGAGGGCGATGATCTTGCCGCCCGACTTGGCCTGGGCGTCCCTGCCAGGTCCTTCGACCCCGTCCCAGAGGGCGCCGATCTCGCCGGCGATGGCGGCGCCCGAGTTGGCGTCGATGACCTTCTTCAAGTCGGCCGGCAGGGCCTGATAGCGATCCTTGTTCATGGCGTAGAGGAACACCGAGGTGCCGAAGCGCGAGCCGTCGTCGCCCTCGACCGAGTACTTGGTCAGCTCCTGCAGCTTCAAGGGCAGGACGATCTCGAAGGGCACCAGGGCGCCGTCGACCGTGCCCTTGGACAGAGCCTCGGGCAGAGCGGGCACCGGCATGCCGACCGGCTCGGCGCCCCAGGCCTCGATCATCCAGGCGCCGGTCCGCGAGGGGGTGCGCAGCTTCAGGCCCTTGACCTCGTCGACCGAGCGCACCGGCTTTTCGCGCAGGTGAATGGCGTTGCCGGCATGGACGTGGACCAGGATCGGCTTGAGGTCGGCGTAGTCATCGGCGATCAGGTCGAAGTTGTCCTGGATCGCCAGGGTGGTGGCGCGGGCGCTGCCCTTGTGCACGGTCGGCAGCTCGAAGACCTCGGAGCGCGGGAAGACCCCGGGCGTGTAGCCGATCAAGGTCCAGACGATGTCGGCCGCACCGTCGCGGACCTGGCGGTAGAGCTCCGGCGGCTTGCCGCCCATCGACATCGAGGGGAAGACCTCGACCTTGATCCGGCCCTTGGACTGCTCCTCGACCCGCTTCGCCCAGGGGGCGATGAACTTGGCGTGGGCCGGCGACTTCGGGCTCAGGAAATGGTGCACGGTCAGCGTGACCTCGGCGGCCTGCGCCGGAATGCTGAATGCGGCCGCGGTCAAGGCGGCGGCGCAAAGTCGGGTGATCGCGTTCATGGACATCCTCCCCCTTCGGAACCTCGGGTCTTCTTGACGGCCGAGCGGTCGAGACCCTTGCTGCTCGAAGTATGAAAGTCGCTTCAGGTTATGAGAAATGAATTCTTTGCGCCCCCTTTCTGATTTTACATAGCCGACCCCCCGGTCCAAGCTGATGCCCTGGGTCGAATTCCCGTTTCCTTCTCGCTGTCGTGCTCGGATTTGATCCGGGCATCTAACGAGCCGCTGCGCCATGATATCGAGGAGAACGGATGGCAAACCTGTGACCGAGGCCACGGCTTCGAAAGGGAGGAAAAGCCGACATGCGTTTCGCCAGGGTGAACGACGTGGTGCTGCACCACGCGGTCGAGGGGCCGCCGGATGCGCCGACCGTGGTCTTCTCCAACTCGCTCGGCACCGACTTCCGGGTCTGGGACCCGCTGCTCGCCCACTTCGGCCGGGGCCTGCGCCGGGTGCGCTACGACAAGCGCGGCCACGGCCTGTCCCAGGCCCTGCCGGCGCCTTACGTGATGAGCGACCACGTCGGCGATCTGGCGGCGCTGCTCGACCATCTCGGGATCGAGTCGGCGGTCGTGGTCGGGCTGTCGGTCGGTGGGATCATCGCCCAGGGCCTTTCGAGCCTGCGGCCAGAGCGGATTAAGGGCCTGGTCCTCAGCGACACCGCCCATGTGATCGGCCCGCCCGAGATGTGGGACCAGCGCATCGCGGCCATCGAGGCCGGCGGTATCGAGGCCCTGGCGGACCCGATCATGGAGCGCTGGTTCTCCGAGGCCTTCCGCCGGGACCGGACGGAGGACCTGGCGGGCTGGCGCAACATGCTGGTCCGGACCCCTGTCGAGGGCTACCTCGGGACCGCCGCGGCGATCCGCGACTCCGACATGACCGAGCAGGCCAAGGCGATTCGCGTGCCGACCCTTTGTGTCGGCGGCTCGGAGGATGGCTCGACCCCGCCCGAGCTGGTCGGCGCCCTGGCCGCCTTGATCCCGGGCGCGCACTTCGAGGTCATCGAGGGCGCCGGGCATCTGCCCTGCGTCGAGGCGCCGGAGACCCTTGCCGGCCTAATGAAGGAATTCTTCGCGGAGGCCGGCCTTGCCTGAGGATCGCCGCGAGACCGTCGAGCCGGCGGCCGCTCGCGCGGTCGCCGTCGCCGGCAAGGCGCCGGACGAGCAAGGAGAGACGGGATGAGCGCGCGCCAACCCTTCAAGCCGCGGGACTGGGACAGCCATCCGCCCTATCTCTATCCGGACTACAAGTCGACCGTCCTGCGCGCGCCGACCAAGCCGCTGATTCCCCTGGCGCAGTCCCTGTCCGAGCTGACCGGCCCGGTCTTCGGCCATGACAGCCTCGGACCCCTGGATCACGACCTGACCCGCAACGCCGTCGTGGACGCCGAGCCTCTGGGCGAGCGGATCATCGTGGCCGGCCGGGTCCTCGACGAGGACGGCCGCCCGGTGCCTCAGACCCTGATCGAGGTTTGGCAAGCCAACGCGGCCGGGCGCTATATCCACAAGGTCGACCAGCACCCGGCGCCGCTCGACCCAAACTTCCTGGGCGCCGGGCGCTGCCTGACCGACGACGAGGGCCGCTACCGCTTCGTCACGGTCAAGCCGGGCGCCTATCCCTGGGGCAACCACCCCAACGCCTGGCGGCCCAACCACATTCACTTCTCGCTTTTCGGGCCGAGCCTGGCGACCCGACTGGTGACCCAGATGTACTTCCCCGGCGACCCGCTGCTCGAGCTCGATCCGATCTTCCAGGGCACCCCGGCCGCAGCCCGCGACCGCCTTGTCGCCGACTTCTCCCTCGATGCAACCGAGCCCGACTGGGCGCTGGGCTATGTCTTCGACATCGTCCTGCGCGGTCGTACCGCCACGCCGATGGAGGGCTAGGCCATGCCCAAGCAGACGCCGTCGCAGACCGTCGGACCCTACTTCGCCTATGGCCTGACGCCTGAGCAGTACGGCTACGCCTTCTCCAGCATCGCAGGTGGCGTGCTCACCGTTGAGGCGGGCGACGGTGAGCGCATCCGGATCGAAGGCCGCGTGCTCGACGGCGCCGGCGAACCCGTCGGTGACGCCATGGTCGAGATCTGGCAGGCCGACGGCCAGGGCCGCTACGCCCATCCCGCCGATCCGCGCAGTTCCAACGCCCGCTTCCGGGGTTTCGGCCGGGTCGGCACCGGGACCGACCCCGAGCAGCGCTTCGTCTTCGAGACCGTCAAGCCGGGCGCGCCCGGCGACGGCCAGGCGCCGCACATCGACCTGGTCCTTTTCCTGCGCGGCCTGCTGTCCCACGCCTACACCCGCATCTACTTCTCCGACGAGCGCGAGGCCAACGCGGCGGACCCGGTGCTCGCGGCGGTGCCGGCCGAGCGCCGCGCGACCCTGATCGCTGAACGCGACGAGTCCGCCGACCTCCCGCTCTATCGCTTCGACATCCACCTGCAGGGCGACCGCGAGACGGTCTTCTTCGACATCTAGGGAAAGGCCGACAAGGATCCGAGACGCATGACCGAGCCCTGCATCATCACTGTGGCGATCACCGGATCGGTGCCGCGCAAGGAGGACAATCCGGCGGTGCCGATCTCGGTGCAGGAGCAGATCGAGTCCACCCAGGAGGCCTTCGAGGCCGGCGCCAGCCTGGTTCACGTCCACGTCCGCAACGAGGACCAGACGCCCTCTTCGGATCCGGAAAAGTTCGGCGCCTTCCAGGAGGGCGTGCGCAAGCACTGCCCCGGCATGATCGTCCAGTTCTCGACCGGCGGCCGCGGTCGCGCCGCCCAGGAGCGCGGCGCCATGCTCCACCTCAAGCCCGACATGGCCTCGCTCGCGACCGGCTCGGTCAACTTCCCCAACATGGTCTACGAGAACCCGCCGCAGCTGGTCGAGGAGCTCGCTGCGAACATGCTGGCCGAGGGCATCAAGCCGGAGGTCGAGGTCTTCGACCTGGCCATGCTCTACACCGCGGCCGAGATGGCCGCGGCCGAGCGCCTGAAGACGCCGCTCCACGTTCAGTTCGTCTTCGGCCTCAGGAACGCCCTGCCGCCGCGCCGCGAGATACTCGAGTTCGAGATCGCGCAGCTCGAGGCCTTGGCGCCGGACGCGACCTGGACCGCCGCCGCGATCGGCCGCAGCCAGCTCGAGATGAACCGTTGGGCGCTGGAGCTGGGCGGCCACTGCCGCACAGGGCTGGAGGACAACATCCGCTTCGACAAGTCCCGTCTGGCGGCCAGCAACGCCGAGTTGGTCGCCCGGGTCGCCGCGCTTTGCGCCGACTACGGCCGCCACGCCGCGACGCCAGCCGAGGCGCGCGCCCTCCTGTCTCTGCCGCCGGCATGAGCTTCACGCCCCTCGATTCCGCACTTTATGGTGAGCTGCTCTCGGATGCGGAGGTCGCCAGCCAGCTCGACGACGCGGCTCAGCTGTGCGCGATGCTCCGGGTCGAGGCTGCCCTGGCCCGGGTCCAGGGCCGGCTCGGGGTGATTCCGAGTGCGGCGGCCGAGCGGATCTCCGAGGTCGCCGAGTCCTTCGCGCCGGAGCCCGCAAGCCTGGCCGCGGCGACCGCCGAGGCCGGCATCCCGGTCCCGGCCCTGGTCGCCGCGCTGTGCGACGCGATCGGCGACCCGGCCGCGAACCACGTGCACTGGGGAGCGACCAGCCAGGACATCATCGATACCGGACTGGTGCTCCGGCTGAGGACCGCGCTCGAAATCCTCGAGCAACGCCTCGCCGCCCTGACAGAGAGCTTGGCGGCTCTGGCCGACAGCCATCGCGGCACGCTCATGGTCGCGCGCACCCGCGGCCAGCAGGCGGTGCCGACGACCTTCGGCCTCAAGGTTGCTGTCTGGCTGGCGCCACTGCTGCGCAGCCGCGAGCGCCTGGACCAGCTCCGCCCCCGCCTGCTGCTGCTCAGCTTCGGCGGCGCGGCCGGCACCCTGGCGGCGCTCGGCGACCGCGGCCCGGCCGTCGCCGAGGCCCTGGCCCAGGAGCTCGGCCTCGGCCTGCCGCCGCTGCCCTGGCACGTCCAGCGCGACGGCCTCGCCGAACTGGCCGGCTGGCTTTCCCTGGTCACCGGCAGCCTGGGCAAGCTCGGCCAGGACGTGCTGCTGCTGGCCCAGAGCGAGGTCGGCGAGCTGCGCGAGGGCGGCGCGCCCGGCCGCGGCGGCTCCAGCACCATGCCGAACAAGGCCAACCCGGTCGGAAGCGAGGTCCTGGTCACCGCCGCGCGCCTCAACGCGGCCTTGCTCGCCGCGATGCACCAGGCCCTGCCGCAGGAGCAGGAGCGCGGCGGGCCCGGCTGGCAGCTCGAATGGCTGACCCTGCCCCAGATGCTGGTGATGACCGGCTGCGCCCTGCGCCACGCCCTGTCTTTGGTCGAGAATCTCGAGGTCGATGCCGACCGCATGCGCCGCAACCTCGAGGCCTCCAACGGCCTGTTTCTGGCCGAGGCCGCGACCTTCGCCCTGGCCGAACACTTGCCGCGCCCGCAAGCCCAGGATCTCGTAAAGGCCGCCTGCGCCGAGGCCAAGGCGAGCGGTCGGCACCTCATCGATCTCCTCGCCGAGACCAGCGATGCCCCGGTCGACTGGGCTAGACTCCGCGACCCGGCCAACTACCTCGGCGCCGCCGAGACGTTCATCGACCGTGTGCTGGCGAAGGCGACGAAGGCGCGTTAACGCTTCAAAAAAGAAGAAAGGCCGGCGCGGGGCCGGCCTTTCGAACTTGCAGTCGGTCTGACCTTACGACTTCGGCAGCACCACGGCGTCGATGACGTGGATCACGCCGTTGGAGGTCTCGATGTCGGCGGAGACCACCTTCGCGTTGTCGACCTTCACGCCGTCGGTCGCGTCGACCGAGAGCTTGCTGCCCTCGACGGTCGCGACTTCGGCAGTCTTGCCGGCGATGTCCGAGGACATGATCTTTCCGGGGACCACGTGATAGGTCAGGACGGCGACCAGCTGGTCCTTGTTCTCGGGCTTCAGGAGGTTCTCGACCGTGCCCGCGGGAAGCTTCGCGAAGGCCTCGTCGGTCGGCGCGAAGACGGTGTAGGGGCCATCGCCCTTGAGGGTCTCGACCAGGCCGGCGGCCTTGACGGCGGCCACCAGGGTCTCGAACTGTCCGGCCGAAGCCGCGGTGTCGACGATGTCGGCGGCCTTGGCGGCCAGCGAGCCGAGGGCGAGCGGCAGGGCAAGCGTTGCCGCGATCGCAAAACGGGAAAGAACCTTCATTTCATCACCACTGTTGAATGGAACCGATAGGCCCTATTCGCAGCTCGACCCCCGTCGGATCACTTGCGACTTCCGAAATGCTGATGACCGGTATTTCGCGCGGAGGGGACGCTTCGGCAGCCACCGCAATTCCGTGGCTCCCTTGGCGTCCGACCGGCCTGAAGATTTGGCCGGCCGCGCGGCACTACATGCGAAGCTTGTGGATATCCGGATCGAGTCGCCAGCGTGCCGGGTCCTTGCCCGGGAGCATCTGGCCGGCGTCCTCGCCGACCTCCGCCTCGATCAGGGCGTTCAGCTTGTCATTCATCGCCAGGAGAAGCTCGCCCTGGGCCCGATCCTGAATGGCGAGGTTGTTGGTTTCCTGAGGATCGCCCTCAAGGTCGAACAACTCCACGTCATTGAGCGTGACGAGCTCCTCCAGGCTGCGCGGCAGGTGGTGCTCCTCGGGCGAGAAGTAGCGCGAGAGCTTGTAGCGGCCGTCATAGACCGCGCGGATCGCGCCTCGCTTGCTCAGGTCGGGGCGAATGCCCTGCGCGGGAATGTCCTCCGGCTTACCGCCTTCGGCTAGGAACTTGGCAACGCCGCCGAGCAGGCCCTGATCCAGGTAGGCGAGCATGTTGAAGCTGTAGAGCGCGCCTGGTCGCAAGGCATCCAGGCCGGCTGCCTCCGGATCCGCCAGAAGCGTTGAGATGTCCTTGCCGGGCAAGCGCGCCAGGTCGGGCCCGGGCGCGCCGCCGGCAATGCCGATCAGGGTCGTGGCGATGTCGACGTGCGAGGTGACCGCCTTGCAGCGCTTGCCACCGGCGTGGTCGGGGTGCGCGATGATCAGGGGAACGTGGTTCTGCTCCCGGTAGGCGGTCGCACCCTTACCGCTCAGACCGTGAGCGCCGGCCAGCTCGCCGTGATCGGCGGTGTAGATGACGATCGTGTCCTCGGCGAGCCCGAGCGCGTCGAGCTCGTCGAGCAGCGACACCACGTGCTGATCGGCATCGGCGATGCAGTTGAGGTAGTAGTCGTTCAGGCGCCGCCACCGGTCGTCTTCGTTGGGAACGGCGCCGACCAGGGCCGCCCGCGAACGGCGGAATTCGGCGTGGGCTGGCGGCCGTCCCGGCGCGTCGAGGGCCTGATCTCGAGATGCGGGTAAGGGATTGTCCCAGCGCCTCTGATAGAGCGGCAGCCGGGGCTCGCGGTTGAGGCCCATCAGAAGGCTGGGCGTGTTCTGAACGCGCTCCTGGGGCGAGTCCGTGTTGTAGTACATCACGTCGTGCGGGTTCACGAGGTTCACGGCCAGGAACCAGGGTTTGCCCTCGCGCTGGAGATTGACGCCCTGGCCGCGCAGCCAGCTGCGCGAATAGGCGGCGATCACGCTGTCATGCAAATAGCCGCCCTTGGTGCTGGCGATGATGTCGCCGATGCCGAGATAATCGGCGAAACCGTAGGCTTCCATCTCGGCGCTGAGCACCTTCTTGGGGGCGTGCAACTCGTTGTCGGTTTCGAATTCCGAGGCTAGGTGCCACTTCCCCTTGTAGGCGGTGTAATAGCCGCGCGCGCGCAGCATGTCGCCGATCGTGTCGATCTCGGTGCTCATGCTGCCGATCCAGGGGAAGTTGGTGTTGTCGAACATCCCGGTGTGCTGGATGTGCTGGCCGGTGTAGACGACCGAGCGGGACGGGGTGCAGACGCAGGATGCAACCTGATGGTTCTCGAAGGTCACGCCCGCGCGCTTCAACCGCTCGTGGCCCGGTAGCCGGTAGTTCGACGGCAGCTCGCCGCTCCGGAAGTGGCGCTCCTGGTCGGTCAGGATGAAGAGGATATTGCGTCGCTTGGAGGCGTCTGTCGCCTGCGCCGGGCCACCTAAAATTCGGGTGCCGGCCGCGAGGCCTGCGGCGCCGGCGGCCGCGACGAAGGATCTTCGCGTCAGGGATCGGGTCGCATTCATCGGTCTTGGACTCGCTCTTCTGGCCATTGTCCCCCGTTTGGAAGCCCCGAAGCTATCACGCTGGGAGAACCCGCGACATACCAGAAGCCGCCACCTTCTTCGGCCGTCCTCGACCGCCGGTCCGGCTACGCCGCCGCGTCGCGGGGGTGATCCGGCGACATATGGCGCTCGTAGCCTTCGATAACTGATACGGGAGCTAGACCATGAGACTTCCAAGGGCAGCAGGGATGGCATTGGCCATTGCAGCTTTGATCTCTCCGATCGCACGCGCCGATGCTGGAACCGAGATTTACTGGAACGACGTCGAAGACGTCGCGATCTTCGAGGCTGCCTTGACGGCCTCCGGCCTGCGACCTGCGCTCGGCCGGGATGACGTTTTCACGCTCTTCCTGCCGTCCGATGATGCCCTGGAGCGGGAAGGCTCTG
>JASJAL010000270.1 GCA_030067055.1 Kiloniellales bacterium
GTCACATCTTTGGATTAGTGAGTCTTGGCAAAGGCTGCGCCACGCTTCGTCTGTCAGTCCTGCGGCACCGCCCACGTTCGGTGGTCGGGCCGCTGCGAGGCCTGCGGAGAATGGAACAGCATCGTCGAGGAAACCGGACGCGATAGCTTGCCCGGCGGGCTCGGCCGCGGCCAGCGCAAAGCCGGACGCCCGATCGAGCTGCTCGGCCTGGAGGGCAGCGAGGCGCCCCTGCCCCGGCGCCGGAGCGGCATCCTCGAGTTCGACCGGGTCTGCGGCGGCGGCCTGGTTCCGGGCTCGGCGATCCTGGTCGGCGGCGATCCCGGGATCGGCAAATCGACCCTGCTGCTGCAGGTGGCTGCCGCCCTCACCGGGCCGGAGGCCGACGCCGGGTTGGCTTGCGCCTATTTCTCCGGCGAAGAGGCCGTCGACCAGATCCGCCTGAGGGCCGAGCGCCTCGGCCTGGCCGGAAGCCGGGTGCAGCTGGCGGCTGCGACCTCGGTGCGGGACATCCTCGCCACCCTCGACAGCGCGCAGGCGCCGCAGGTCGCGATCATCGATTCGATCCAGACCATGTACGTCGACAGTCTCGACTCGGCCCCCGGCACCGTCTCCCAGGTCCGAGCCAGCGCCCAGGAGCTGATTCGCCTGGCAAAGCAGCGCGGCTTCGCCCTGCTGCTGGTCGGACACGTCACCAAGGACGGCGTGATCGCAGGCCCCAAGGTGCTGGAGCACATGGTCGACGCCGTCCTCACCTTCGAAGGCGAGCGCAGCCATCAGTTCCGCCTGCTGCGCGCGACCAAGAACCGCTTCGGCCCGACCGACGAGATCGGGGTCTTCGAGATGACCGACCGCGGCCTGCAGGAGGTGGCGAACCCCTCGGCCCTTTTCCTGGCTGAGCGGAACACCAATATCTCCGGAGCAGCGGTCTTTGCCGGCCTGGAGGGCACGCGGCCTGTCCTGGTCGAGATCGAGGCCTTGGTCTCGCCCTCGCCCTTGGCGACGCCGCGTCGGGCCGTGGTAGGCTGGGACAGCGGCCGCTTGTCGATGGTCCTGGCGGTTCTCGAGGCCCGATGCGGCCTGACCCTGGCGGGCAAAGACGTCTACCTCAACGTCGCCGGCGGGCTCAGAATCAGCGAGCCGGCGGCCGACCTGGCGGTGGCAGCCGCCTTGGTCTCCTCGGCCCGGGACCGCGCCCTGCCGGAGGGCTGCGTCGTCTTCGGCGAGATCGGACTGTCCGGCGAGGTCCGACCGGTGAGCCAGGCCGAGGCCCGGCTGAAGGAGGCCTCGAAGCTCGGGTTCACGACCGCGCTGCTGCCGCGCCGGCGGCGCAAGGAAAAGCCGGACGCCTCGGGAATCGCCCTAGAGGAGATTCGTCATCTGGCTGATTTATTTGATTTTTTCGCGAAAATGCCGGATTAGCGACGGGTTCACCCAGGGATACCGGCATTGCCATCGGGGACCTTTCGCGCTAGACGGTGCCCAGCGGGAGAAGGCGAGCGCTCATGGAGTCCTTCCCGATCAATCTAACCGACCTGGTCGTGGTCGCGATACTCGTGCTTTCGGGCCTTTTTGCCTTTTTGCGCGGGTTCGTGCGCGAGCTTCTTGTGCTGCTGTCCTGGGTCGTCGCGGGGGTCGCCACCTACGTCGGGCTGCCCCTGATCCAGCCGATGATGCGCAATCTCATCACCATCGAGGTGGTCGCGGATATCGCCGGCGGGCTGTTGATCTTCCTGACCGTCCTGATCGGCCTCTCGATCGTCGCCCACTTCGCCTCGCGGCCGATCCACGGCAGCGAGCTGCAGCCGCTGAACCGAAGCCTGGGCTTCATCTTCGGCATCCTGCGCGGCGCGCTGATCGTCTCGGCGCTCTGGCTTGCGGTCGACTATTTCGTGCCCTCAAAGGACTGGCCGCCGACCTTGCGCGAAGCCCGAACCATGCCCCTGATCAAGCACGGCGCCTCCCTGCTCGCTGGCTTCATTCCCGAGGAAATCCGCAAGGAAAGCAGCAGCTTCGGCGCCCTCCGGGATGACGCCGAGGCGGCCGAGCGCGCCTATCAGCTGCTGATCGCGCCGCCCTCCAAGGACGCGGCCGCGGAGGATAACCAAGGCTACCGCGACGCGGAGCGGGCCAACATGGAGCGTCTGATCGAAAGTGCCCAGTAGCCAGTTACCTGCGGCCAAGGCCGACCCCTTCGACGACGACAAGCTGCGCGAGGAGTGCGGCGTATTCGGGATCTTCGGTGCCAGCAGCGATGCCGCCGCGCACATTGCGCTTGGCCTGCATGCGCTGCAGCACCGCGGCCAGGAGGCGGCCGGCATGGTCGTCTACGACGGCACGCAGTTCCGCAGTCACCGGGACCTGGGTCAGGTCGGCGATATCTTCTCCAGCGAGGCCCTGATGACCCGCCTCACCGGCCGCATCGGCATCGGGCACGTCAGGTATTCGACGGCTGGCGAAACCGTCCTGCGCAACGTCCAGCCGCTTTTCGCCGATCTCGAGTTCGGCGGCTTCGCCCTGGGCCACAATGGTAACCTGACCAACGCCCTGCAGCTGCGCCGCGAGCTGGTCAAGCGCGGGTCGCTGTTCCAGTCGACTTCGGACACCGAGGTCATCGTTCACCTGATGGCGACCTCGCCGGCCGGTAGCATCCTCGATCGCATGACCGATGCCCTGCGCCAGATCGAAGGCGCCTACTCGCTGGTCTCGATGACCGAGACCGCAGTGATCGGCGTGCGCGACCCGCTGGGGGTGCGTCCCCTGGTTCTGGGACGTCTGGGGGATGCCCACATCGTCACCTCGGAGACCTGCGCCCTCGACATCATCGGTGCCGACTACCTGCGCGACGTCGAGCCCGGCGAGATGGTGGTTCTGGACGAGTCGGGGGTCCATTCCCTGAGGCCTTTCCCGGCCGCGGCCAGCCGCTTCTGCATCTTCGAATACATCTACTTCGCCCGACCCGACTCGGTGGTCGAAGGCCGCAGCGTCTACGAGGCCCGCAAACGGATCGGCGCCGAGCTGGCTCGCGAGAGCCGGATCGATGCCGACGTGGTCATTCCGGTACCCGATTCCGGCGTTCCCGGGGCCATCGGCTATGCCGAGGAGGCCGGGATTCCCTTCGAGCTCGGGATCATTCGCAACCATTACGTCGGCCGCACCTTCATCGAGCCGAGCGACCAGATTCGGCACCTGGGGGTCCGCCTCAAGCACAATGCCAACCGGGCCTTCATCGAGGGCCGGCGGGTGATCCTGGTCGACGATTCCATCGTGCGCGGCACCACCTCCGCAAAGATCGTCGAGATGGTCCGGGCCGCCGGCGCCAAGGAGGTCCACATGCGGATTGCCGCGCCGCCGACGACCCAGTCCTGCTTCTACGGTATCGACACGCCCCAGCGCGACGAGTTGCTGGCCTCACGCTACGACGTCGCCGGCATGGCTGAATACATCGGCAGCGATTCACTGGCCTTCGTAACCCTGGACGGGCTCTACCGGGCCGTGGGCCAATCGGAGCGCAACCCCGAGCGGCCACAGTTCTGCGACGCCTGCTTCACCGGCGCCTATCCGACCCGGCTGACCGACCTGGCCGACAACACCCCAGGACAGCTCTCGCTGCTGGCCGAGCTCGCCTGACCCCATGGCTGCGCAGACCGCAAATGGGCGCCTCGAAGGCCGCCTGGCGTTGATCACGGGTGCCTCGCGCGGCATTGGCGCCGCCGTCGCCCGGCGCTTCGCGGCCGAGGGCGCGCAGGTGGTCCTGTCGGCGCGCACGGTCGGCGGACTCGAGGAGGTCGACGACCAGATCCGCCAGGCGGGCGGCAAGCCTGCGACCCTGGTGCCCCTGGACCTGCGGGACTTCGACAAGATCGACGCCTTGGGCGCCTCGCTCTTCGAGCGTTTCGGGAAGCTCGACGTCCTGGTCGGCAACGCCGGGACCCTCGGCACCCTGTCGCCGCTGGGGCACGGCGACCCCGCGACCTGGCAGGCGGTCATCGACGTCAACCTGACCGCCAATTTCCGGCTGATCCGCAGCCTCGATCCCTTGCTGCGCCGGTCCGATGCGGGCCGCGCGATCTTCGTGACTTCCGGCGCCGCCGCCCGGCCGATTCCCTACTGGGGCGCCTATGCCACCTCCAAGGCGGCGTTGGAGATGCTGGTCGGCATCTACGCCGCCGAGACCGCGAAAGCGACCGTCCGGGTCAACCTGATCGACCCCGGCGTGGTGCGCACCATCATGCGCGCGCAGGCCTTTCCCGGCGAAGACCCGGAAAGCCTGAAACCGCCAGAGGCGATCACGGACGCTTTCGTCGAGCTGGCCTCCGCCGACTGCGTGCGCCAGGGCGAGACCCTGGCAGCCAGCTAGGCTCTCTTTTTCTTCTTCGTATCTTTTTTCTTGCCGCCCCGTTTCCGGGCCCCCGCTTTCTGGGCATAGGGGTTCTCGCCCTTGCGCATCGCGATCCGGATCGGGGTGCCTTCGAGCTTGAAGTCGCTGCGCAGCTGGTTTTCCAGATAGCGCAGGTAGGAGGCCGGGATGGCGACCGGACGAGAGCAGAATATCGCGTAGCTCGGCGGCCGGGTCTTCATCTGGGTAATGTATTTGAGGCGAACCTTGCGGCCCTTGGACAGCGGCGGCGGATGGGCTTCGGTGACGGCTTCCAGCCAGCGGTTCAGCTCGCCGGTCGGTACCCGGGCATTCCAGACCCGGTAGGCCTTGAGCACCGCATCCATCAGGCGGTCGAGGTGCCGTCCTTCCAGGGCCGAGATCGCCACCTTGGGCACGCCGCGAACCTGCGGAAGGGAGCGTTCCAGGCGGTCGTCGAGCTGCCGCAGGGCAGCCTGCCGGTCCGTGCAGGCGTCCCACTTGTTGAGCGCGATGACCAGGGCCCGGCCCTCGTCGACGCTGTGCCGGGCGATCGTCAGGTCCTGGCGCTCCAGGCCTTCGTTGGCGTCGAGCAGAAGGACCACGACCTGGGCGAAGCGGATCGCCCGCAGCGTGTCCTCGACCGACATCTTTTCCAGCTTGGCCGCGACCTTCGCCCGCTTGCGCAGGCCCGCGGTATCGACCAGCTGGATCTCCTTGCCGCGGTAGGACCACTGCACGGCGATGGCGTCGCGCGTGATCCCGGCTTCGGGGCCGGTCAGCACCCGGTCCTCGCCGATCAGACGGTTGACCAGGGTCGACTTGCCGACGTTGGGACGGCCGACGATGGCCAGCTGCAGGGGGCCGCCCTCTTCGCCCTCGGCTTCGACCCCGCCTTCGGTCACTGCATTCTCCGCGGCGGCAGCCTCGGCGAAGGGTGCGACGGCATCGCGCAGGTCCGAAAACCCCAGGTCGTGCTCGGCCGAGAGCGGGACGGGTTCGCCGAAGCCCAGACCGTAGGCCTCGGCCAGGCCTGGATCGCCCGCCCGGCCCTCGCACTTGTTGGCGACCAGGACCACCGGCAGGTCCTGGCGCCGCAGCCATCGGGCGAAGTGCCGGTCGAGGGCGGTTAGTCCGGCCCGCGCATCGATCAGAAAGAGCACCAGGTCGGCCGCCTCCAGCGCCCGCTCGGTCTGCTGGCGCATCCGCGCCTCCAGGGCCTCGGGCGCGGCCTCTTCCAGGCCCGCCGTATCGATGACGCGGAATTGGAGATCATGGAGAGTGGCATCGGCCTCGCGGCGGTCGCGGGTGACTCCTGGCTCTTCGTGCACGAGGGCCAGCTTGCGGCCGACCAGCCGATTGAACAGGGTCGACTTGCCGACGTTGGGCCGGCCGATGATCGCTACGGTCAGGGATAGCATCTTGCCCGCTCTCGCACCCTGCCGCCCGGTTAGACCGGGCGCGGCATCAGCGCATTGCTGCCAGGGTCGCGCCCTCGGTCAGGAAGTAGACGGTATTGCCGGCGACCACGGGAGTGACGGCCGCGGCGCCCGGGAGCCTGAACTCATCGATGATCTCGCCGTTTCTGGGCGAGACCCAGAGACCCCTGCCATGGCTGCCCGCCATGATCAGCCGGCCCCCGGCCAGCACGGGGCCACGCCAGGAAATCCGGTCCTCCCGGCTATCCTCGTCCTCGAACTGTTGCAGAGGCTGGACCCAGCGGACTCCGCCGTTGGCCCGAGTCAGGCAGACCAGCTGTGCATCTCCGCTGACCACGTAGATGAAATCGCCGCCGACCCAGGGAGTCTGGACGGAGCTGAGGTCGATGTCCCAGGCCCGCTCGCCGCGACGCAGGTCGATCGCGATCATGCGTCCGGCGTTGCTGGCCGCCAGGACCAAGCCGCGATCGATAACCGGCAAACCGCGGATATCGGCCATGTCGGCGATGGGATCGATCCTGCGCACGCTCGACAGAAGATCGCTCCAGAGGACCCGGCCGTTCTCGGCGAGCAGCGCGAAAAGCTCGCCCGAGGAGTAGGGCGCGATGACCGTCGACCCCTGGACCGCCGGACTGGAGCCACCGAGCAAGGTGGCCACTTCCTGGATGCCGGTGTGCGACCAGAGCGCGGCGCCGGTACTGGCGTCCAAGGCGTGCAGCTGATTGTCGACCGAGATCACGAAGACGCGGCCATCGCTGTAGGTCGGCGCCGCGCGCATCGGCCCGGGAACTCGCTGGGACCAGAGAACCTCACCGCCGCCCGCATCCAGGGCGAAAACCTTGGCGAATCCGGTGCTGGCGAAGACCTGGCCGGCACCGTAGGCAATACCGCCGCCGAAGAATCCGTCATCTTCCTCGTCATCGTCGACGTCGGCGAGATCGACCCGCCAGCGGCGGCGCCCGGACTCGGTCTCGAAGGCGGTCACGGTGGAACGGGAATCCATCGTGAAGACGGTATCGCCGATGACCAGCGGCTCGGCCAGAACCTGGCTGTCGTCCGAACTGCCGTCGCCGACGTCGGCCGTCCAGTCGATCTCGGGGTCCTCGCCCAAGGAGACATGATAGAGCGCGTGCACCGCGTTGCCGCCGGCCTGGTCCCAGGTCTCGTTGACATAGGGTTTGGGCAGGCGGACCCGCTGGTTGGCGATGCTGCTGTCAACCTGCAGCGCGCTTTCGTCGGTCAGGATCGCGATGCGCTTGCCTGGCAGCGGTGGATCATCACCCTTTCCGAACCAATCGGAGACGAAGCCGCAGGCGGCGAGCAGCCAGCAAAGCAGAAGTGAAGCCAAGCCGCGCAGGAGACGATGAACCATTGTTCAATCACCGGCGCCGAGCGTGGAGATCAGCTGGGCGGCCCGTTCCCGGGCGGCCGGCGGGGCAAAGATATCCTGTCCGATCGCCTCCAGCCGGGCCCGGGCCCGATCGTCGTCGCCCTGCTTGATGGCCAGCAGCGCATCGAGTTCCTGCGCCGAGGTCCGGAAGGGCTGGCCGGTTTCCAAGAGCGGCTGAAGCCGGGCCTGCAGGGCAGCCGGATCGCCGCTGTCCATTTGGTGCATGACGGAAAGCAGGGTGGCAATTGCCCGGAAGCTGTCCCCCGAGGGGCTCTGTTCCGCGATCTCGTCCCAGATTGCCGTCGCTTCAGCGATGTTTCCGGCCCCTGCCAGGCTTTGTGCCCGCGAGAAGGCGGCAAGGGTCCCGTAGCCCTTATCTGAGGGATCGGCGATCTCTGCCAGGACGGCTTGGGCCGAGTCGTCCTGGTCCTCGACCGCTTGGGCGGTCACCGCGGCAAAGCGATCGGACAGCTCCGTCCGGCGCTGCAGATCGTAGCTTTGCCAGATCTGGTAGCCGGCCACGGCTGCGACCAGGACGACGGCGAGACCGATCGCGTAGCTGCCATAGCGCTTCCAGAGCTTGGCATAATTCTCCTGCCGGATTTCTTCGTCGACTTCACGGAAGATATCGCTCAAACCCGCCTCCCCGGCGCCTTTTCTCGTCGGCTCTAGAGGGCGCTAACGTAGCTTGCTCTCCACGACTTGGCAAAATCGAATAGTCTTTTGGGTTCAGCACCTTAATAAGCTACGCCCCGCAAGGTGACCTTCAGGCGGCCCGCCATTTGATCGAGCAGCCCATCGACCCGATCTGCTCGCTGGGGCCCCGGCCCGTGGCGGCAATCTCTTGCATCGCCTCGAAAAGCTCGCGGCGGGCGTCCGGCACCAGCTCGACCCGCGAGGCATCTAGGCGGCCGCGGTACTGCAGGCCGAGGTCGGCATCGAAGCCGAAGAAATCCGGGGTACAGACCGCGTCATAGGCGCGCGCCACCTCCTGGGTCCGGTCGATGACGTAGGGAAAGGTGAAGCCGTTCTGTGCGGCAAAGGCCTTCATGTTTTCGAAGGAATCCGCCGGGTAGGCCTCGGTATCGTTGGGCATGATGGCGACGGCACCGATTCCCAGGCTCCGCAGCTCGGCGACATCTCTGACCAGGCGGCCGATCACCGCCTTGACGTAGGGGCAGTGGTTGCAGATGAACATGATCAAGGTGCCCTTTTCGCCACGGACGTCCTGCAGCGTGTAGCTGCGGCCGTCGACCCCCTCCAGCTCGAAATCCACCGCTTGCCAACCGAAGTCGCAGATCGGCGTCGTGAACGCTGGCATGCTCAGCCTCCCTTCCGTTCTCGGCCTCCGGGGCAGGCGTCGTCCCGGATAACCCGATATTTACTTAGCCGGTCGAAACTGGGGCTTCAACGGGTGGCATGGCGAAATCCAGCCCACTCGCCGTTCGGCGCCAGGACGCGCCGGCCCCGGAACCGGAGTCAAGGTATGACCCGCCGCTGGCTGACACTCTGTCTGTTCCTTCCACTGGCCGCGTGCGACCCGGCCACCGCGACCATGGTGATCGTCGGCTCCTCGGCCGCCACCCTGGCCCACACCGACAAGACCGTGCCCGACCACGTCGCGACCTGGGTGACCGGCGAGGACTGCTCCTTGCTCCGCTACACTGAGGAGAACGGGCCCTACTGCCAGCCCGAGACGCAGGTCGAATCCCCGGCGACGGCGCCCCAGTTGGTCTGCTATCGGACCCTCGGAACGATCGACTGCTATGACAAGCCGGACCCCAAGGCCAGCAGCTTTACCATGATCCGCTGAGCGCCGGGGCGCGGGGTCAACCCGCTGGACGCCGGGAGAAATTTGGGAGAGACTAAAGAAAAGATCGGGAATTGTGGGGAGGTGCCGCTCGTCCAATGCACAGCTTTCATCGCCTAGGCAATCACCGTCGTTCCGCCTCGACCACCTTCTTCGACCGTCACGAACTCCATCAACTCCTGAGCCTATACAGCCAACACGTCGCGGCCGGCGAATGGCGCGACTACGCGATCGATCACCGCGACGGCCGGGCGATTTTCTCCGTCTTCAGGCACACCTTAGATTCTCCCGCTTTTTCAATCACCAAGCGGCAGGTCAAGAACGGCCGGGAAGGCGCCTACGAAGTCCACGACGGGCGCCAACGCGTCAAACGCAGCACCAGCCTCGCCGAGGCCCTGACGATTTTCCGGCAGCCGCTTCGCGTCGTCTCCTGAGGCTCGGCCCGGGTCGCGGGTTTCTGCCCTCTGGGCTTTACCCCCCAAGCGTGCTATTCGGCAGGTATCACACTGCCGGTGGGAGGTTTGTCGTGCGCAGTTACTGGATATTGGCGCTGCTGTCTCTGGGACTACTTTCCTGTGCGAGTAGCGAAGAGAACCAGAACCAACTCTCTATCGCCTGCGCGATGAAAAAATGCATCTGCGAAGAGAAAGACAAGCCGGTCTTCAGCTCGCCGGAGCGCCGGGACGTCCTCTGGCAAACAAACGGAGACGCCTACTGCCCGCAGGGCTTCACCCTGGCCGAGTACGTTGACAAGCAGAAGAGAAAGCCAGGCGGCGTTGTCCTGCCCAGGTACACCGAACCCGTCCTCTGTTACGACAACAATGCCCGGTGCAAGAACAAGGAAAACATGGCGGAGTGAGCTTGACCCGCATTCTGCTTGCAGGCCTGCTTTCAGCCTTGGCGGCCTGCGGATCCGACCGCGAGGGCGATCCGAGCCTCAAAGTGGCCTGCGCGCTGAAGTCCTGCGAATGCGTGCCGAAGGGCGGCCTCTTCAAGTCGGGCTCGGCGGAAGCGGTCAGCTGGCACCAGAACGGTGACGCCTACTGCCGAGAGGGCTATGCGCTGCGCTTGTCAGACGAGGAGGAGCCGCCGCGCAATGCGGGCTCCAAGGAGCGAAAGGGCGGCGTCAAGCTCAATGTCCCGAGGCCGAGCTTCTGACCGGCCGCGAGGCGGCAAACCCACGAAGAGTGCTGGCAAGCCGGACGCGCGGATCGCCGGACGCGGCGACCGTGAGACGCGGCAAGCCCATCACAGGGCAGCTCCGCTGAGCCTTCCGCCGCCGGTTTCGCCTGCCCACGACCGCCGTTGATCTGGGTCAAGGCAGGCGCCCTGCGCGGGTCGTGTAGTGGGCGCCGGTGCTTCTCGGATCGAGAAAGGATCCGAAGAGCTTCGAGTGGTCGGCCAGGGTCGCCGAGGCCACCTCGGCCTTCGCTCCCTCCGAACTTGTCCACGCAATCATGGAGCCCCCCAATGACCATGAGAGCGGAGACGCCCAATAGGACCGCACGGCAAACGCGTCGCCCGAAGACCTCCGAAGAACGGGTATTGATAGACCCGGCGGAGCTCGATGCCATCCTGCTCGATCTCGACGGTGTCGTGACCGAGACGGCGGAGACCCACGCCCGGGCCTGGAAAGCCACCTTCGACGAGTACCTCCGGCAACGGGCGGCACGGGTCGGCGGCAGCCAAGAGCCTTTCGATCTTAAGCAGGACTACGAGCGATACGTCGACGGCAAGCCGCGCTTCGACGGGGTGGCGAGCTTTCTGCAGTCGCGGGGCATCTATCTGCCGCCCGGAGAAGACGGCGACCCGCCGGAAAAGGAGACGATCCGCGGGCTCGGAAGCAGGAAGAACCAGCTCTTCCTGGAGGCCATACGACGAAAGGGAGTCGAGGTCTATGGGACCTCCGTCGACTTCATGAAGCGCGCGAAGGCACACCGCATAAGGGTCGCCGTCGTGTCCTCAAGCCGGAACTGCCGTGAAGTCCTGAAAGCCACCGGCATCGGCGAGCTGTTCGACGCGCAGGTAGATGGAGTCGTCGCCAAGGAATGGATGCTTGCCGGCAAGCCGGCACCCGATACCTTCCTGGAAGCCGCGCGACGTTTGGGAGTAAAACCAAATCGAGCCGCCGTAGTGGAGGACGCGATCTCCGGTGTGCAAGCCGGCAAGGCAGGCGACTTCAAGCTGGTCGTCGGCGTCAGCCGTCATGGCGAGCCGGAGCTGCTGCGGCAAAGCGGCGCCAATATCGTGGTGTCCGATCTCAGCGAAATCAGTTTTGGGGAAGGCAAGCGTGCAGTGAACAAGATCGCGCCTTCGGCGTTCGAGAAGCGGGACGAGCTCTGGGCCCGGGTCGGCAATCGGCGCGTCGCGGTGTTCCTCGACTACGACGGAACCCTCACGCCCATCGTCGGACGCCCGGAACTGGCCGTTCTGTCCGAAGAGATGCGGGAAACGCTCGCGGCCCTTTCGCAGCGCTGCCCGGTCATGGTGATCAGCGGCCGCGACCGCGGAGACGTCGAGCGCCTCGTCGGGCTGAAGGGACTCGTCTACGCGGGATGCCATGGATTCGATATCGCCGGACCCGAGGGGCCCGGACTTTCGCACCTGGAGGCTTCCGGCTATGCGCCGATCGTCGCCCAGGCAGCTCGCGATCTCGAACGTGAGCTGGCGCCGATCCCGGGCATCATCGTCGAGAACAAGACCTACGCCGTGGCCGTGCACTTTCGCCTGGCCGGCACCGAAGACATCGGCCGGGTCGAGCACATCGTTGACGGCGTCGTCGCGCGGAATCCTCAGCTTCGCAAGACGGGCGGAAAAAAGGTCTTCGAGTTGCGGCCCAACATGGATTGGGACAAAGGCAAGGCCGTTCTCTGGCTGCTCGACGCTCTCGATCTCGACACCGCGGAGGTGGTCCCCCTCTACATCGGCGACGACGTCACGGACCAGGACGCTTTCGATGCCTTGCACGGCAAGGGGCTCTCGATCCTCGTCGCCCAAGACCCGCAAGCCACGCGGGCCGACTACCGGCTCGCCGACCCGGCCGAGGTTGGCCGCTTTCTCGAGGAACTGACGGCCGTCCTGGCGGAGCGAGCGGGATGAACGAGTGGTGTCTGCGCTACCAGGACCACGATCCACAACAGGAGGGCTTGCGGGAAACCCTTTGCGTGCTGGGCAATGGATATTTCGCGACCAGAGGCGCCGCGCCCAATGCGGTCGCCGATGAGGTTCACTATCCGGGCAGCTACCTCGCCGGCGGCTACAACCGGCTGACCAGCGAGATCGCCGGGCGCGAGATCGAGAATGAGGACCTGGTCAACATTCCCAACTGGCTGCCTCTGGTGTTCCGGATCGACGACGGCCCTTGGCTGCGCCCGGAGGAGGTCGAATACCTCGACTACACGCAGGAGCTCGATCTCAAGCAAGGCCTGCTCTCCCGCTCGCTGCGCATCAAGGACCCGCAAGGGCGAACGACGTCTTGGCAGGAGCGCCGCCTCGTCTCCATGGCCGACCCCCATCTTGCGGCGCTCGAGGTGCGCCTCACGCCGGAGAACTGGTCGGGTCGGGTGACCCTTCGCTCGGCGCTCGACGGCGGCGTCATCAACGACGGGGTCGCCCGCTACCGCGACCTCAACCAGCGACACATGGAGACCCTGGAGACCGCCCAGACCGACGACGACACGATCCTGCTCCGCAGCCGCATGGTGCAGTGCCGCCGCGAGATCGTCGAGGCCGCGCGCACGCGGCTCCGCAGTGCGGGCGAGTCCCTCCCCGCCGAACGCCACCTGGAGCGCCTCCCCGACTTCGTCGCCCAGGACATGACCTTCGATGTCGAGGCGGGCCAGGAGATCACGACCGAGAAGGTGGTCGCGCTCTACACCTCGCACGACGAGGCCATCTCGGAACCGGGGCTGGCGGCACTCGATACGCTGCGCCATGCCGGAACCTTCGACCGGCTGCTCGAGGCGCACCAGCGCGCATGGGCCCATCTTTGGGACGAATGCGGCATCGAGATCGAGACCACGGCCGACCACAGCGTCGGCCTGAAGCTCCGCCTGCATATCTTCCACCTGCTCCAGACCATCTCGATCCACTCCGTCGACCTCGACGTCGGAATGCCGCCGCGCGGCTGGAGCGGGGAGGCCTACCGCGGCCACATCATGTGGGACGAGCTCTTCATCTTCCCCTACCTCAACCTGCGCAAGCCGGTGCTGACACGCTCGCTGCTGCGCTACCGCTACCGGAGGCTGGGCGCGGCGCGCCGGGCCGCCAAGGAAGCCGGATTTCGCGGCGCGATGTTCCCCTGGCAAAGCGGCAGCGACGGCCGCGAGGAGAGCCAGCGCCTGCACCTCAACCCGATGTCGGGGCGCTGGATCTCCGACGATTCCCAGCGTCAGCGCCACGTCAACGTGGCCATCGCCTTCAACGTCTGGCAGTACTACGAGGT
>JASJAL010000271.1 GCA_030067055.1 Kiloniellales bacterium
CCGGATGCCAAGGAAGCCATCGCCGAGCGCACCGAAGCGGCCGGACGCGGTCAGCGGACGATCAACTATAGGTTGCGCGATTGGGGCATCTCTCGGCAGCGCTACTGGGGCTGTCCGATTCCGGTCATTCACTGTGACAGCTGCGGCGCCGTGCCGGTGCCCAAGGAGGATCTGCCGGTCCGCCTGCCCGACGACGTCGACTTCACCCAGGCCGGCAATCCGCTGGAGCGGCATGCCGCATGGCGTCAGGTGCCGTGCCCGTCTTGCGGCGCCGCCGCCGAGCGCGACACCGACACCATGGACACCTTCGTCGACTCCTCCTGGTACTTCGCGCGCTTCTGCAGCCCGCGGGCCGAGACCGCCATGGAGCGGGAGGCGGTGGATTACTGGATGCCGGTCGACCAATACATCGGCGGTATCGAGCACGCGGTCCTGCACCTGCTCTACGCGCGTTTCTTCACCCGGGCGCTGCAGACCTGCGGCTACCTCTCGGTCGAGGAGCCCTTCGCCGGGCTTTTCACCCAGGGCATGATCTGCCACGAGACCTACGAGGACGACGCGGGCAACTGGCTGTCACCCGAGCAGGTCAAGCCGGGCGACGACGGACAGGTCGTGACCCTGGACGGAGGTCCGGTGATCCGCGGCCGGGTCGAGAAGATGAGCAAGTCGAAGAAGAACACGGTCGACCCGGAGGCGATCATCGACGCCCACGGCGCCGATGCCGCACGCTGGTTCATGCTCTCCGACAGCCCGCCGGAGCGGGACATGGAATGGACCGATGCCGGTATCGACGGGGCCAGCCGCTTCTGCCAGCGGGCCTGGCGCCTCGTCTCCGAGATCGCGGGCCAGGGCATCACGGTCGGCGCGCCCTTGCCGGCCGCCTTCGGCGCCGAGGCCATGGCGCTGCGCCGCCGAACCCACAAAGGCATCGAGGCGGTGACCGCGGATATCGAGCGCTTCCATTTCAATGGCGCCGTGGCTCGACTTTACGAGCTGATCAACGCCCTGGCCGGCTTCAAGGCCAAGGACGAGGGCGATCGCTGGGCGGCACGGGAAGCGGCCGAGGTTTTCACCCGTTTGGTCGGCCCGATGACGCCGCACTTGGCCGAAGAACTCTGGCAGACCCTTGGCCATGAGAACCTGCTCGCTGACACGCCCTGGCCGGAGGCTGATCCGGCCCTCACCATCGACGAAGAGGTGACCGTGGCGGTCCAGGTCAACGGCAAGCTGCGGGCCACCATCGCCCTGCCGCGCGACGCCGAGAAGCAGCAGGCCGAGGACGCCGCCTTGGCGGAGCCGGCGGTCCAGCGCGCCCTGGAGGCGCGAAGCCCACGCAAGGTCATCGTCGTGCCGAACAGAGTGGTCAATGTGGTGGTTTGAACCCCTGGGCCGGCTCGGCCTGAAAGCGCATCCGGCCGTCCTGGCCCTGGTCTGCGGTCTGGTTTTGAGCGGCTGCGGATTCCGGCCCCTCTACGGCGAAGACGAGGCCGGATCCTCGACCTTCGACAGCCTCGAGACCATCCAGATCGCCGCCCTGCCGGACCGGTCCGGGCAGCAGCTGCACAACCTGCTGCGCGACAGAATCAACCCGCGCGGACAACCGATCAGCCCCGAGTACGTGCTCCGGATCAGCCTGTCGGAGAGAACCGAGGAGCTGGCGATCGCCGAGGACGAGACGGCCACCCGTGCGAATCTTCGGCTCTCTGCGAACTTCACCCTGACCGATGTTGAGAGCAACGAGGTGGTGATGACGGGAAGCTCCAGATCGGCGAACAGCTACAACATCGTCGATTCGCAATACGCGACCTACGTCTCGGAAAACGATGCCCGCGAGCGGGCCTTGCGCGAGCTTTCGGAAGACATCAGGCTGCGGCTCGCCACGTATTTCGCCCGCTAGAGGCGAGGCGGCGGCCGCAGGTTATACAATCTATGCGGGTAATTTACCAAAGACCGTACACCTTGCGATGAAGATCACGGGGCGCAGCGTCGAGCGCTTTCTCAAGGCGCCGGGAGCGGAGATCGAGGCGGTCCTCATCTACGGCCCCGATGGCGGCCTGGTGTCGGAGCGGGGCGCCGCGTTGACCGCTGCTTTGGGCATCGATCCCGACGATCCCTTCGCCCACAGCGAGCTGTCCGCCAGCGAGATCTCCTCCGACCCGGCACGCCTTCGCGACGAATGCGCCGCCATGTCACTGGGCGGCGGCCGCCGCCTGGTGCTGATCAAGGCCGCCGGCGAGCCGCTGACGTCTGCGGTGGAGGCCCTTTTGGCGGACCCGCCCGGCGCCGCTTTGCTGCTGCTTCAGGGCGGCGACCTGCCGGCGCGCTCGCGACTGCGCAAGCTCTTCGAGCGGTCCGAGCGAGCGGCCGCGCTACCCTGCTACCAGGACGACGCCCAGAGCTTACCCGCCGTGATCCGGCAGAGCCTGAGCGAGGCCGGCTTCGACATCGCGCCCGATGCCTTGGATCATCTGGTCGCCCATCTCGGCGCCGACCGCCAGATGACCCGACGCGAACTGGAGAAGCTGGTCCTCTACGTCGGCGCGAGCACCCGCGGTGACGGGGGTCGGCGCCGGATCGGCTGGGCCGAGGTCGCTGCCTGCTTGGCGGACGGCTCGCAGCAGACCCTCGACGAACTGACCTTGGCGGTCGGCGACGGCGACCTGAAAGCGGTCGACCGCGGACTCCGGCGGCTGGCCGCCGAAGGCGTCAACGCGGTCACTCTCCTGCGCGCCCTGATGCGGCATTTCCACCGGCTGATGACCGCGGCCGACGCCATGGGGAAAGGCGGCAGCGCGGAGCGCGCGGTCGAGGGACTTCGGCCACCGGTGTTCTGGAAGCACAAGGGGCGGGTCGCCGCGCAGCTGCGCGCCTGGCCGGTCGCGCAACTGGCGCGCGCCGAAAAGGAACTGCTGGAAGCGGAGATCCTCTGCAAGACGAGCGGCCTGCCGGCCAACGCCCTGGCCGAGCGGGCGGCCCTGGTGTTGGTCCGACGGGCCGCGGCCGGCCAAGCCCGGCGCACGTAGTCCGCCCCCTCTCTGCCGGGTCCGCGCTCGGCAATCCCCGATGCCAGAGGGACGGCCGCCGGTTCAGGCCGGGGTCTGATGCAAGCGGTGCAGCACGTCGTCGAGCTGGTCCAGGGTGTGGTAATGGATCGTCAGCTCGCCGCCGGAGCCGCGGAAGGTGACCGAGACCTTGAGGCCGAGCAGCGCGGACAGGTCGCGCTCCAGGGCCACGGTATTCGGATCCTTCTCGACCGGCGTTCTCGCCGCCTTGGGCGCCCCGCCATTGGCTTTGGTCCGGTTCGCGAGGCGCTCGGTCTCGCGCACGGAAAGCCCCTTTGCCACGACTTTCTTGGCCAGGCTTTCCGGCGCCTCGGCGTTGAGCAGGGCCCGCGCGTGGCCGGCGGTCAGCTTGCCCTCGGTCAGAAGCTCGCGGACCGGCTCGGACAGATTCAGCAAGCGCAGGGTATTGGCGATGTGGCTGCGGCTCTTGCCGATCACACTGGCCAAGGCCTCCTGGGTGTAGCTGAACTCCTCCATCAGCTGCCGGTAGCCGTCGGCCTCCTCGAGTGGCGAGAGGTCCTCGCGCTGGACGTTCTCGATGATCGCGAGCTGCAGGGTCTCGGCATCGCTCAGCTCGCGGATGACGATCGGCACCTCGTGGAGCTGGGCGATCTGGGCGGCCCGCCAGCGCCGCTCGCCGGCGACGATCTCGAAAGTGTCCGGCTGCTCCGGATTCCGACGCACCAGGATCGGCTGAAGCAAGCCGTTCTCGCGGATCGACTCCGCCAGCGCGCCCAGGGACTCTTCGTCGAAGTATCGCCGCGGCTGGAGGCGGCCGGGGTGCAGGAACTCGATCGGCACCTGCTTGCTGGTTCGGACCCGGTCGAGCGTCGTGTAGTCTTCGGTCTCGTCGCCCAGCAGCGCGGCCAAACCGCGCCCAAGATTGCTGGGCCTGTCTTGCTTTGCCATGTTTACCCCCGGACGTCGCCGAAACATCGGCGTCGGGATCAGGATGCCAGGGCCGAGAGGCGGTCCTCGCGCACCAGGATCTCTCGCGCCAGGTTGATGTAGGCCCTGGAGCCGGCGCAGCCGACGTCGTAGAGCAGGACCGGCTTGCCGTGCGAAGGCGCCTCCGAGACCCGGACGTTGCGCGGGATCACGGTCTTGTACACCACCTCGCCCAGGTTGGCCCGGGCGTCGGCGGCGACCAGATTGCACAGGTTGTTCCGGCCATCGTACATGGTCAGCACGATGCCCTGGATTTCCAGCTCGGGATTGAAGCGCCGGCGGATCCGATCGATGGTCCGCAGCAGGTGGCTGAGGCCTTCCAGGGCGTAGAACTCGGCCTGCAAGGGCACCAGGACCGCCTCGGCCGCGACCAGGGCGTTGATGGTCAGGAAGCCGAGCGCGGGCGGACAGTCGATCAGGATGAAGTCGTAGGACTCGAGCTGCGAGACCAGGGCGCGGCGCAGCCGGCTCTCGCGGTCGTCGAGATTGACCATCTCGACCTCGGCGCCGGACAGGTCGACCGAGGCCGGCACGATCGACATGCCGGGCACCTTGGTCTCGACGATGGCCTCGGCCATCGGCCGGCCCTCGATCACCACGTGGTAGATGTTCTTGTCCCGCTGGGCGCGCTCCAGGCCGACGCCGGTGCTGGCGTTGCCCTGAGGGTCGAGATCGACCAGCAGCACCTTCTGCTTGCAGGCCGCCAGGGCGGTGGCGAGGTTGATCGCGGTGGTCGTCTTGCCGACCCCGCCTTTCTGGTTCGCGACCGCGATGACCCGGGCCGCGCGCGCATGGCCCACACCGGACGAATCGTCAAGATGCTGTGGTTGCACGGCCATTAACCCCAATAACTAGGACAGCGCCGCTACAATACGTGCAACTCGGGTGAGACTCCATCGAAAAATCCCACGCCGATCGGGCCGCCTCCAGCTCGGCCGCGACCCCCGCGCCCTTGAGGAAGAGACAGCGGGTCTCGGGCCCCAGAAAAGGCCCCGCCAAGGCCAGCAGGCGGGTCAGGGGTGCCAGCGCCCGGGCGGTCACGAGGTCTACCGGGAAGGGCGTCAAGGCCTCGATCCGGCAGGCGTGGATCCGGACCTCGGTCTCGGCGATCCGCGCCGCCTCTCGAAGAAAAGCCGCCTTGCGGCCATCGGACTCGACCAGATGAACCTCGCCGGCACCCAGGATCGCCAGGACCAGGCCCGGCAGACCGGCGCCGCTGCCCAGGTCCAGTATCACTCTCGACCGACCTGCCGGCGCCGGCGGCAGGAAGGCCATCAGCTGGCTGGAGTCCAGGACATGCCGGCGCCAGACGTCTTCGAGGCTGTTGCGACTGACCAGATTGATCCGCCGGTTCCATTTCCGGAGCAGGGCGACGTAGGCGTCGAGCCGGATCAGTGTTTCACGTGAAACACCGCTTTGCTCCTGGAAGGCCTCAGGGGTCAGGACGTCATCGGGGTCCATGGCGCTCCAAGGCCGCCTCGGCCCGCCCCGGATGATCTGGAGCGTCAGGCGGCGTCCTCTGCGGACCCTGGACCGGACTTCTTGACGTAACGCAGAAGCGCCACCACCGCGGCCGGCGTGATCCCGGGGAGCCGGGCGGCGGCGCCCAGGGTCGCGGGCCGCGCCTCCGCCAGGACCTGCTGCGCCTCCTTGGACAGGCCCCCCACCCGATCGTAGTCCAGCAGCTCCGGCAGGGCCAAGGCCTCGTCGCGCCGGAAGGCGCGGATGTCGGCCTCCTGCCTTTCCAGGTAGCTGGCGTAGCGCGCCTCTATCTCGATCTGCTCTCCGATCTCTCCGGGGAGCGCCTCGAGCTCCGGCCAGATACGGACCAGCGCCGCGAGATCGATCTCGGGATGAGCCAGGAGATCGAAGGCGCTTCGGCGGCGGCCGTCGCGCTTCACCCCGATACCCTGTCGGGCCAGCTCGTCGGGAGTCGCCGTACAGTCCTCGACCCGCCCGCGCGCGGCCGCCAGGGCGTCGCGCTTCTCCGTGAAGCGCCGGGCACGTTCGGGCCCGACGCAGCCGAGGGCCAGCCCGACCGGCGTCAATCGCTGGTCCGCGTTGTCGGCGCGGAGATGGAGACGGTACTCGGCCCGGCTGGTGAACATGCGGTAGGGCTCGGCGACGCCGCGGGTCACGAGGTCGTCAATCATCACCCCGATGTAGGCTTGGCTCCGGTCGAGTGAAAAGGTATCGCCGCCGGCTGACCCTCCGCCTGCCAGCATCGCCGCGTTGAGGCCGGCGACCAGGCCCTGGGCCGCGGCCTCTTCGTAGCCGGTGGTCCCGTTGATCTGGCCGGCCAGGAACAGCCCGGGCAGGCGCAGGGTCTCCAGGCTTGGCTTCAGCTCGCGCGGATCGACGTGGTCATACTCGATGGCGTAGCCCGGCTGCAGCATGTTCGCGCCCGCCAGGCCGGGGATGGTCTTCAGCAGCTCCCGCTGGACCGCCTCGGGCAGCGAGGTCGAGATGCCGTTGGGATAGACGGTGGGATCGTCCAGGCCCTCGGGCTCGAGGAAGATCTGGTGCCGCTCGCGCTCGGCGAAGCGCACCACCTTGTCCTCGATCGAGGGGCAGTAGCGCGGCCCGGTTGACTCGATCTGCCCGGAATACATCGGCGAGCGTTCCAGGTTGTCGCGAATCAGGGCGTGGCCCTCGGCCGAGGTATAGGTGATGTGGCAGGGCACCTGGCGCGTCTCGATCGCCGAGGTCAGGGTCGAGAAGGGCTCGGGCGGATCGTCGCCGGGCTGGACCTCGAGCCCGTCCCAATCGATGGTCCGGCCGTCGAGCCGCGGCGGGGTTCCGGTCTTCAGGCGTCCGAGCCGGAAGCCGAGCCGGTCCAGGGTCGCCGAGAGGCCGTGGCTCGGGGCCTCGCCGATCCGGCCCGCCGGCCAGCTCTTCTCGCCGAGATGGATCAGCCCGCGCAGGAAGGTGCCGGTGGTCAGGACCACGGCCGCTGCCTTCAGGGTCCGGCCGTCACCGGTGACCACGCCGCGGCAGCGTCCCAGCGAGTCCAGGTGAAGGTCCTCGACCGCCGCGCCCAGGATCTCCAGGCCTAGCTGTTCGCGCAGCAGCGCCTGCATGGCCTGGCGATAGAGCTTGCGGTCGGCCTGGGCGCGGGGGCCCCGCACCGCCGGACCCTTGCTCCGGTTCAGCACCCGGAACTGGATCCCGGCACGGTCGATGGCCCGGCCCATGATCCCGTCGAGGGCATCGATCTCGCGCACCAGATGGCCCTTGCCCAGCCCCCCGATCGCCGGGTTGCAGGACATCGACCCGATGGTTTCGGGATCGTGGGTCACCAGCAAGCAGCGCGCACCCAGACGGGCCGCGGCCGCCGCGGCCTCGCAGCCGGCATGGCCGCCGCCAACGACGATCACGTCATAAGATGAGACGGGCCTGTCGGACATGGCGCGACCTCTTAGGGCAGAACGCGACGGCTGTCAAAGACCCCGCAACCGACCGATCTGCCGCAGCTCGGCCGGCATGTTTCACGTGAAACACTCACCTACTTGCCGATGCAGAACTCCCGAAAGACGACGTCCAGAAGCTCTTCGACGTCGACCTTTCCGGTGATCCGGCCGAGGGCCCGCAGGGCGAGACGCAGGTCCTCGGCGCGCAGCTCGGGCAGCGCCGCCTGCTCCGCCCGCACGAGGGCGGCGACGCAATCGGCCAGCGCCTCGCGGTGGCGCAGCCGGGTCAGCAGCGGCGAGCCGCCGGCCAGGCCCAAGAGCGCCTCGGCCCGCACCGCCAGGGCGTCGAGCAGAGCCTCCAGGCCGGTGCCGGTCTTGGCGGAAACGGCAAAGACGGCATTTGTCTCAAAGGCGATGGGCTCCGGCGGCGGCGCTAGGTCGACCTTGTTGAAGACCGCCAGGCTGTCGGACGTTACCAGATCGGCCGTCTCTTTCTGAGCTGCCAGGTCCAGGGTCGCATCGAAGATCACCAGGCGCAGGTCGGCCGTCTGCGCACGGCCCCGGGCGCGGGCGACACCTTCGGCCTCGACCTCGTCGCCGCCTTCGTCCGGCACCGCCCGCAGGCCCGCCGTGTCGGCCAGGGTGAGAGGATAGCCGCCCAGGTCCAGGTGGACCTCGATCACGTCCCGGGTCGTACCGGCCCGGTCCGAGACGATGGCCACGTCGCGCCGCGCGATGGCGTTGAGCAGGCTCGACTTGCCGACGTTGGGCGCGCCCAGGATGGCGACCATGAGTCCGTCGCGCAGCCGTTCGCCCCGATGGTCCGACGCCAGATAGGGCGACATCTCGGCGCGCAGGCCGGCAATTTGAAGCGCCACCTCTTGCTCGAGCCCGGCGGGCAGATCGTCCTCCGGAAAGTCGATCCAGGCCTCCAGCCGGGCGCCGGCCTCGATCAGGCGCCGGCGCCAGCCATCGACCACCCGGGACAGAGCGCCGCCCAGCTGATCCAGGGCGACCCGCCGCTGGGCCTCGGTCTCGGCGTTGATCAGGTCGGCCAGGCCCTCGACCTCGGCCAGATCGAGTTTTCCGTTGTCGAAGGCCCGGCGGGTGAACTCACCCGGCTCGGCGACCCGCAGTCCGGGCAGCTCGGCCAGGGCCCCGGCGGTCGCGGCGACCACCGCTCGGCCGCCGTGCAGATGCAGCTCTGTCAAATCCTCGCCCGTGAAGCTGGCCGGTCCCGGAAACCAGAGCACCAGGCCCCGGTCGATCGGGACACCGGCCTCCGGATAGCGCAGTTCCACCAAGCAAGCCTGCCGCGGCGGCGGGAGGCCAGCGCCCGAGAGGGCTGCGAGCGCATCGCCGGCCGACGGTCCCGAGATCCGGAAGACGGCAATCCCGCCCCGCCCCGGCGGTGTCGAAAGGGCGAAGATGGTGTCTCGTTCCGCGGACATCTCGACTCGTCTCTGGCGTTCCCAGGAAACCCGGAGAGCGGGAGAGGGGCCGGTCGCCGGCTATGCCCCTGGCGGCGTCTCGTCGTCCGGCTGCAGCTGGAGCCGGGTCACCCGCCCGCCTTCGATCACGTGGGTCTGGAGGATCTCGTCTATGTCGTCGGTGCTGCGGTAGTGGTACCAGACTCCCTCGGGGTAGATCACCATGGTCGGACCCAGCTCGCAGCGGTCCAGGCAGCCGGCGATGTTAATCCGGACGCCCTCCAGGCCCAGGGCCTTGGCCCGCGCCTTCATGTAGTTGCGCAACGGCTCGGCGTCCTTGTCCTTGCAGCAGCCGCGAGGATGGCCGTCCGGCCGTTCGTTGGTGCAGCAGAAAACATGCGCGCGATAGAAGGGCGGCGGATCGCCCGCCCCGTCGGCCGCCCCGTCGGTCATGGCTTCTCCTTGCCTGGCTTCTTGACGCCTGCGCCGATCCCCCGCGCGGTACCGGTCATCTGCTGCCACATCGCCTTCTGCAGACTTTCCCAGCCCTCCACCGAGCTCGGGAACCACTGCTTCATCAAGGCATCGGCGTCCATCGACTTGAGGCGGGCCAGGGTCTGCTTCTCCAACTCCGCCATCACCGACTCCTGCATCGGCGACACGTCCGGCAGCCCGAAGAAGCGCCGGGCCTCCTCCGGCGTGCAGTCGATGTCGATACGGATCTTCATTGGAACAAATCCTCACGGACTTTGCGGTTGAGGCGACCGGGCTCACAGCCTCATATAGGGACCAGAGACACTAGCCGCGCGCCCCGCTGCAAAGCAACGCCCCAAAGCCCCGCTGGGCTGGCGCCCTGCGCCCCGCCACAGCCAGGCCCGACCAAACGAGGAAGACGCCACCCCCATGGCCGAGATGACCCCGTCTTCGCAGAACCGACTCTCCGGCGAGACCAGCCCCTATCTGCTCCAGCACGGCGACAATCCGGTCGCCTGGTTCGCCTGGGGCGAGGAGGCCCTGGCGACGGCCAAGCGGGAGAACAAGCCGATCCTGCTCTCGGTCGGCTATGCGGCTTGCCACTGGTGCCACGTCATGGCGCACGAGAGCTTCGAGGATCCGGAGATCGCGGCCCTGATGAACCGCCTCTTCGTCAACATCAAGGTCGACCGGGAGGAGCGCCCGGACCTGGACGGCTTCTACCAGTCGGCTCTGGCGCTGCTGGGCGAGCAGGGCGGCTGGCCGCTGACCATGTTCCTGACCCCGACGGGCGAGCCCTTCTGGGGCGGCACCTACTTTCCGCCGGAGCCGCGCTACGGCCGGCCCGGCTTCCCGCAGGTGCTGGAGCGGATCGCCGAGCTCTACGACCAGGACCAGGACAAGATCACCGCCAACGTCGACGCGCTGCGGGACGGCCTGGCCAAGCTGTCGCAGAATAGGCGCGGCGAGGGCGTCACCTTGGAGCTCACCGACCAGATCGCCCAGCGGCTGCTCCGCGAGATCGACCCCGTCGAAGGCGGCATCGGCCAGGCACCCAAGTTCCCCCAGCCGACCATCCTCAAGCTGCTTTGGCGGGCCTGGAAGCGCAGCGGCGCCGAGCCCTTCAGGGACGCCGTGCTGCTCACCCTGACCAAGATGTGCCAGGGCGGCATCTACGACCACCTGGGCGGCGGCTTCGCCCGCTACACCGTCGACCAGAAATGGCTGGTCCCGCACTTCGAGAAGATGCTCTACGACAACGCCCAGATGATCGACCTGCTGACCTGGGCCTGGCAGGACAGCGGCCTCCTGTTGTTCGAGCAGCGCGTACGCGAGACCGTCGGCTGGGTGCTAAGCGAGATGATCGCCCGCGAATCGGGCGCCCCCGGCGCGCGCCGAGTCGACGGCTTCGCCAGCACCCTCGACGCCGACAGCGAAGGCGAGGAGGGCCGCTACTACGTCTGGACCGAGGCCGAGATCGACGCCGTGCTGGGCCAGGCCGCCGAGGCCTTCAAGGCCGCCTACGACGTCACGCCCGAGGGCAACTGGGAAGGCAAGACGATCCTCAACCGCTCCCACGCGCCACACTTCGGCTCGCCCGAGACCGAGGCCCAGCTGGCCCGCACCCGGGACAAGCTGCTCGAGGTTCGCGAGCGCCGGGTGCGTCCCGGCTGGGACGACAAGGTGCTGGCCGACTGGAACGGTCTGATGATCGCAGCACTGACCCGGGCCAGCCTGGCCTTCGCGGAGCCGGAGTGGCTCGACGTGGCCCGCGATGCCTTCGACTTCGTCGTCACCTGTATGACCGACGGCGAGCGCCTGCGCCATAGCTGGCGGCACGGAACCTTGAAGCATCCGGCCAGCGTCGACGACTATGCCAACATGATGGAGGCGGCCCTCGCGCTCTACGAGGCCGAGGGCGACCCGCGCTTCCTGGCCCAGGCCGAAGCCTGGCAGGCGATCCTCGATACGCACTACTGGGATGCCGAGCAGGGCGGCTACTTCTTCAGCGCCGCCGACACCCGCGACCTGCCCTCCCGGACCAAGAGCGTCTACGACAACGCGGTGCCGGCCGGCAACGGCGTGCTGGTCGGCACCCTGGCGCGGCTCTATCACTTGACGGGAAATGATTCCTATCGGCGCCGGGCCGCGGATCTGGTTGCGGCCTTCGCCGGCGAGCTGGGCCGCAACTTCTTTCCCCTGGCGAGCTTCCTCAACGGCAACGAGCTTCTGCTCTCGCCGCTCCAGGTCGTCCTGCTCGGCAACCCCGAGGCCGAGGACCTGCAGCACCTGCGGCGGATCGTGCAGGCCCGCTGCCTGCCGAACCTGATCCTCCAGGTCCGGGCACCGGGCGAGACCTTGCCCGCGGGCCACCCCGCCGCCGGAAAGACCGCGGCGGAGGGCCAGGCGACCGCCTTCGTCTGCCAGGGCATGACCTGCTCGCTGCCGATCACCGATCCCGACGAGCTGCGCCGCGCCCTCGGCGGCAGCGGCATCGACTGATGCCGAGCGCCACGGTCGAAACGCCTCTTGGTCGGCTTCGGGTGGTCGAGGCCGAAGGCCGGATCACCCGGCTGCAATGGCGCGACGAAGCGGACCCGGAAGAGACGTCGCCGAGCCCGGTGCTGGCCGAGGCCGTACGGCAGCTCGCCGCCTACCTGGACGGAAGCCTTCACGACTTCGACCTGCCTCTGGCTCCATCCGGCTCGGCCTTTCAGCTCAGCGTCTGGCGGGAGATGCTTCGCATCCCCTACGGCGAGGTCTCGACCTACGGCGAGGTCGCGGCGCGGACTGGCGGCGAGGCGCGGGCCGTGGGCGGTGCCTGCGGCGCCAATCCTATCCCGCTCATCATTCCCTGCCACCGGATTGTCGCCGGCGACGGGCTCGGCGGCTATTCGGGCGGAGGCGGGTTGGCGACCAAGCGTCGCCTCCTGATTCTCGAGGGCGCCCTGGCGCCGGAGCTGCCTTTCTGAGCCACGCGCGCGGCGGTTTCACTTGGGCGCGAGCAGGCGGTCGGGGCTGTCGAAGTTGTCCCAGCTCCAGGTCTTGACGATCTTATGCGAGTAGTGCCGCCGAGCGCCGAACATGACCATCGCCAGCTTGGGTAGTTCGAGCAGGGGGCTGAGGTCGCCGTCCCGCAGCCTTGTCTTCTCGCCGGCAAAGGCCACGGCCCGGAGGTTGCGGAGGCCGGCCAGGGGCGCCAGGGAATCGAGCTCGCCGCAGTCGGTCAGGCTCAGGACCTCCAGCTTCTCGAGCGTGGCCAGCGGGGTCAGATCGTGGATCTTGTGTCCCTCGTTGACCGTAAGCGAGCGCAGGCCGGCGAGCGCCCCGACGCCCTCCAGGTCCGCCAGGCTGCGGCTGATCACGAGCTCCAGATGGACCAGGCGCTCGAGGCCGGCGAGCTCCTCCAGCGTTGCGATGTTCGAGCCGCGAAGGCAGAGCGCCTTGAGCGTGGTGAGGCGCGACAGCCGGTCGAAGCGCTTGGTCTTGAACCCAGCCAGGCTGAGCCGCTCCAGCTCTCGACAATCGAACAGGCTGGCCGCCGCCGAACTCCAGCTCAGCCTGCAGGACCGCAAAGCAGGCAAGGACGGAAGGTCCACCGCTTGCGGCAGAGCGCGGTCCAGCTTTAGGGATCGGAGGCCGGTGAGCGACGCGAGCGGAAACGGTTCCGCCAAGGGCGCAGCAACGATCGAAAGCAGCTCCAGGTCGGGTAGGGCGCGCAGGAACTCGTAGCTGTCGCAGCGCCAGCCCCGGGCCGCGTTCAGATAGAGCGCGGACGGTTGCAGCTTTTGGAGCCGGGCCAGCAGCTTTTCGGAGAAGGGGCCGGTCACCATGATCCCGGGCAAGTCGTCCAGCGGGTCCCGGTCGAATGGGTTGCGGGACGACCCGTAGGGGTTTCGCACCGATTCCACCGGCGCCTTCCAAGCTCCGAACATGCAGTCCGACCTCCGTGCTGCCGCCATCCAGCAAGGCAATCTAGCAGCCGTGCTC